>NZ_DASWNO010000174.1:0-5795 GCF_036399195.1 Brevundimonas sp. | reverse complement strand
ACGGCGCGGCGCTCGTCCGCGGTCACCGAGCCGTCGCGATTGGCGTCGGCGGCGGTTAGGCGATCGACGCGGCGCGCCACGAATTCAGACTGGCTGATGCGGCGGTCGCCGTCCGTGTCGGCGCGCAGGCCGCGCGCGGCCGGAGCCTGTTGGGCCGCGGCGGCGCCGGCGGCGAGAACGGCCATGGCGGCCGCGATGATGATGGTGTTCTTCACGATGATCTCCAGGGCCGCCCGACGCGGCCGTGACAATCCCCTGTCTGGAGAGTGAAACGGCCCTGACCTCAGTCTCCGTCGCTCGGCTCCGGCAGGGCCCGCTCGAAGGCGGCCCGCGCGGCCGACCTCGCCTCGTGCAGCCGCGCCTTTAGAGACCCGTAGTCGGCCTCGCCCGCCGCCTCGGCCAGCCGCTTGCGGAACCCGTCGGGCTCGGCGTCCGGATCCGGCTTTTCGTCGAAGGCCGCGCTCAGGATCTGGTTCAGCGCCTGCTGCAGCCGCCACGCGCCCGCCAGGTCAGGTTCGTCCGACAGCGCCTCCAGCGTTGACACCGTCAAGCGGCCGCCGTCCGGCGCGGCGATCAGCTGTCGCGTCTGTGCCACGAACTCGGCGTCGACCTGACCCCCATGAACCAGCTTCAGGTCCCAGTCGCCGTGCGCGGGCCGCTCCCGCGCCATCAGATCTCGCATCCGCCGGGCGTCGCTGGCCACATCCACGCCCGCGCGCGGCTTACGCAGGATCGCCTCGACCGCCGCTCCGACGCGCGCGGCGAACGCCGCATCGTCGGCCCACACCACCCGCGCCCGCGTCAGGGCCATGAACTCCCAGGTGTCGGCCTCGCCGGAGTAGTAGTCCTCCACCGCCGACAGCCTCAGCGACACCGGCCCCTTGGCCGCGCCGGGCCGCAGCCGCATGTCGACCTCGTACAGCCCGCCCTCGGCGGTGTGCGCCGACAGGGCCGCGATCAGCCGTTGCGTGAAGCGCGAATAGAACACTCCCGCCGCCCAGCCCTTGCCGTCCGACACCGCCTCGGCAGGGGCGTCGTATACGGTCATCAGGTCGAGGTCGGAGCTGGCCGTCATCTCGCGCGAACCGGCCTTGCCGAGAGCGACGATGGCGACCGCACCGCCGGAGAGTCGTCCGCCCTGCCGTTCCGCCTCGGCCATGGCGGCGGGAGCGAGGGCGGTGATCACGGCGTCGGCGAGGGCGGTGTAGGCGCGTCCCGCGGCTTCGGGGTCGGCCCGCCCCGTCAGGGTCTGGATGCCGATGCGGAACATCTGCTCGCGGTGGACCCGGCGGGCCACGTCCAGCGCGGACTCGAAATCCGGCGCGGCGGCGACGTCGGCTCGCAGTTGCTCCGCCAGCCCTGACTCCTCGTCGATGAAGCGGCGGAAGCGGGCGTCCATCATGCTGTCCAGCGCCGCCGGATAGCGGCCCAGGGTGCGCGCCAGACGCGGGGCGAAGGCCATCACCCCCAGCACCTGCTCGAACAGCTTCGGTTGAGCCAGAAACAGCGCCTGCACCTGCACCCCGGCGCTGAGGCCGGCGAAGAACACCGCGAACCGGCGGAAGGCCGCGTCCGCCGCGCCCGTGTCTGCCAGCGCCGTCAGCAGGCGCGGGGCCAACCGGGTGAACAGCTCGCGTCCCCGGGCCGAGCGGGTGGCCGGGATACGTCCGTGGTGCCAGCTGCGGATCGTATCGGCCACGCCCGCCGGCTCCGCGAACCCCATCCGCGCCAGCGTCGCCAGGGTCTCGGGATCGTTCTCGACACCCGTGAAGACCAGGGACCCATAGGGCGACGACAGCGCCTCCTCGCCCTCGAAAAGCTGGCCGTAGCGGCGATTCACCCCGATCAGCAGGGCCTCGACCGAGGCGTCGAAGGCGGTCAGATCGCCTTCCCCGGCCATGGCCGCGACGGCGGCGCGGCGGGCGGAGTCTTGCGGCAGGATGTGCGTCTGCTCGTCGTCCAGCATCTGCACCCGGTGCTCCAGCCCGCGCAGCCGCTCATAGGCCGCGGTCAGTTCGGCGCAGGCGTCGGCGTCCAGATGACCGGCGTCCCTCAGCAGGGCCAGCGCCTCGACGGTGCGCGGGCTGCGCAGGGCCGGGTCGCGGCCGCCGAGGATCAGTTGCTGGGTCTGGGCGAAGAATTCGATCTCGCGGATGCCGCCGCGGCCCAGCTTCAGATTGGCCCCCGCCGCCTCCAGACCGTCGCCGGTCTTGTGGACGTGGATCTGCCGCTTGATCGACTGGATGTCGAGGATGGCGGGATAGTCGAGGCTGCGCCGCCAGATGAAGGGCGTCAGCGCCTTGAGGAATCCGCGCCCGGCGGCGACGTCGCCCAGCATGGCCCGCGCCTTGATGAAGGCGGCACGCTCCCAGTTCTGGCCGACGCCCTCGTAGTAGGTCAGGGCGAAGGGCGTGGCGACGACGGGCGGGGTCGAGGATGGATCGGGGCGCAGCCTCAGATCGACCCGGAAGACATAGCCGTCTCCGGTCCGCTCCTGCATCAGCGAGGCGAAGGCGTAGGCGGCGCGGTCGGCGAACCGCTGCGGCTCGACGCCCTCCGCCAGCGCGCTCTCCAGCGCCTCCGGCTCCCAGAACAGGCTGATGTCGATATCGGACGAATAGTTGAGCTCGAACGCGCCGTGCTTGCCCATGGCCAGACCGAACAGGCCGGGGATGGGGCCGTAGGGGTCGTCGGCGGCGGACAGCAGCTTGCCGCGTTCGCGCTGGTCGTGGGCCACCGCCCGCAGGGCCGCCTGCGCCGAGGCGTCGGCGAAACCGCTAAGCGCCCCGGTGACCGCGTCCAGATCCCAGACCCCGCCGAGATCGCACAGGGCGGTCAGCAGATGCAGTTCGCCCTTGAGCCGTCGCAACGGGACGCGCGCCTCGTCGACACCGCCCGCGAGCGCGGCGGTGCGCGCCAGAATGTCGGCCAGCCTGACGTCCGGGTGGTCCTCCAGAACCGCCCTCAGTTGGTGGGGCCAGCGGCGGGCGAGGCCGAACAGATAGGGCGAGGCGGCGAACACCGGGGCCAGCGCGGGCCAGGCCGCGTCGAGCGTTTCAAGCCAGCCCCCCTCCGCGGCTGCTTCCGAGAGCCGTTCGTGGGCGCGGGCGGCCGCGTCCGCATCGACCACCGGTCCGCAGGGGGTCATCTCTAGGCCGAGCGTGCCGAGCGTGCCCACTCTATTTTCCGCTCATCCCCGCGAAAGCGGGGACCCAGTGCTTTGGAAGATCGGTGGGCATGCGTTCCGCGCAGCCGTTTGCCCTCAAACGCCAGCGTCCCGCTGGACAGGACTGGGTCCCCGCCCTCGCGGGGATGAGCGGAAGGGAGTGGAAAGAGCTCATCCGTTCGCCGCCGGCAGCACCAGCGCCACACGCAGGCCGGGACCGAAGCCGCCGTAGGCGCCGGGGCCCTCGTCGAGGATGATGCGGCCGCCGTGGGCCTCCATCACCGCCCCGACCAGCGACAGGCCCAGCCCCGACCCGGCCTCGGTGCGGCTGTTGTCGAGGCGGACGAAGCGTTCGATGACGCGTTCGCGGTCGCCCTCGGGCACGCCGGGGCCTGTGTCGGTGACCGAGTATTCGACTTCGCCCGACGAGCGCCGCCGCGCCCGCAGCATCACCGCCCCACCCTTCGGCGTGTATTTGATGGCGTTGTCGATGATGTTGGCCAGCGCCTGGGCGAGGAACGGTTGGTTGCCCTCGACCAGCAGGCCGCGCTCGATCTCGGCCGAGAATTCCAGTCCCTTGTCCTCGCTCGCGGGCTCGTACAGCTCGGCCATGTCGGCGGCGAGGTCGGCGGCGTCGAACACCTTCGGATCGGGCGTGCGGCCCGCCGCCGCCTGCAGCCGGGCGATGGCCAGCACGGTGTTGAAGGTCTTCAGCAGGGAGTCGGCCTCGTCCAGCGCCAGCTGCACCGCGTCGACGCCGTCGATCTTGCCGGCCTCGGCGTCCATCAGCGCCACCTCCAGCTTGGCGCGCATCCGGGTCAGCGGCGAGCGCAGGTCATGGGCGATGGCGTCGCCGGCGTGGCGGATCGAGGCCATCGACCCTTCGAGCCGGTCCAGCATGGTGTTCAGCCCCGCGCCCAACTCGTCCAGCTCGTCGCCCGAGTTCCTCACCGGCACCCGGGTCTTCAGATCGCCCTCCTGCACCGCCGTGACGACCTTGTTCAGCCGGCCCATGGCCTTCTCGAGGTTGCGGCTGACCAGAAGGCCGCCCGCGACGCCGAGAAGCAGCACGATGCCCATGGCCGTCCACAATGCCTGGGTCAGGCGCGCCAGATAGGCCTCGGTGTCGCTCATCGACTGGCCGACCAGCAGCATTTCGCCGCCCGAAAGACGTTGCTGCACCCCTCGCACCTGGGGCCGGGTCACGCGGCCTTCGGCGTCCGTGTCGGTGAAGGGAAAGGTGATCCACTGCCGATCGCCCTCCATCTTCTCGATCGGCGAGACGGTGAGGCTGCCCGTCACCCAGCTCTCGTCCGGGTTCATGAGCAGATAGACGAAAGCGCTGTCCCGCAGCGTTCGGTCGATCAGCGCCCGGTTCAGGGCGTCAATGCCGCGCGCCTGATAGATGCCGGTGAGCACCTCCACCTCGGCCTGCACGTCCCGCTCGGCCTTGGTGCGCGCCTCGTCGGCCGAGGCGAAATAGACATAGGCCAGGATCGCGCTCGCCGCCGCCGCGAACAGCGCCAGGAACAGCAGCGTCAGCCGAAAGGGGGTGCGGCGGAGGAGCGAGGGGAGTTTCATGACGCCCGCCCGTCTGCCTCTCCCTCCCCCTTCGGGGGAGGGTGGTTGGCGCGCAGCGCCAACCGGGTGAGAAGGGCTCGGCGCAACCGCACCTCGTCAAGGATGCGCTCGATCTCGTCACGGACCATCTCGTTCGAATACCGCAGCGTCAGGAACCCCTCGCGCGCCAGCACGGCGTCCCGCACCCTGTCCCGCCGGGCGCGATCGTCTGTCAGGTGGGAAGAGCCGTCCACTTCCACGATCAGTCCGCGATCCAGACAAACGAAATCAAGAATATAGCCGCGCTGCGGAGCCTGACGACGAAAATGAAGGCCCTCGGAACGGAGCTGGCGGAGGCGGGTCCACAGCCGCGCCTCCGCCAGCGTCATCTGCTTCCGCATCGCGCGGGCGCGAGCAATGATGGCCATCTCGCCGAGCCCTCCCCACCCGGCTGTCGCTTCGCGCCAGCCACCCTCCCCCGGAGGGGGAGGGAGAATGCGTTTCAGAAATCTCAGGGCTCGAGCCGGTACCCCGCCCCGCGCACGGTCTGCAGCATGGCGCGGTCGAAGCCCTTGTCGATCTTGGCGCGCAGGCGGCTGATGTGGACGTCGATGACGTTGGTCTGGGGGTCGAAATGGTATTCCCAGACCTTCTCCAGCAGCATGGTGCGGGTCACCGACTGGCCGGCGTGCCGCATCAGGAACTCCAGCAGCTGGAACTCGCGCGGCTGCAGGTCGATCTCGCGGCCCGCTCGATAGACGTTGCGCGAGATCAGGTTCATCTCCAGATCGCCGACCTTCAGCATGGTGGCGACCGAGCCCGTCTCGCGGCGGCGCGACAGGGCCTCGACGCGGGCGATCAGCTCGGAGAAGGCGTAGGGCTTGACCAGATAGTCGTCGGCGCCGGCCTTCAGCCCCGCGACGCGGTCGTCGACCTCGCCCAGCGCCGACAGGAACAGCACCGGCGTCTGGTCGCCGTCCTTGCGCAGGGTTTCGACCATGCCGATGCCGTCCAGCCGCGGCATCATGCGATCGACCACATAGACGTCGTAGCCGCCCTTCTGCGCCTC
>NZ_DASWNO010000173.1:0-8285 GCF_036399195.1 Brevundimonas sp. | reverse complement strand
GCCGTCCAGCGGAACGGCGTCGGCGCGGCGCGGCTACTGCGCGGTCCGGACCTCGACCGGCAGACCGAGGCTTTCCAGCTGGGGACGCACCACGGAGGCGTCGCCGACCACCACCCAGATGAAGTCCGGCGCGGTCATCACACGGCGGGCTTCGGCGTCCAGCGCCTCGGTGGTCATTGCCTCGTAACGCGGAGCCAGCGTCTCCCAGTAATTGTCGGGCCGACCGTACAGCGCGTTGGTGCGCAGGGCGTTCAGGATGTTCGCCGAGCTCTCGAAGCTGCCCGGCAGCTGCCCGATGTTGCCCTTGACGATCCGCTCGCGCTCGAAGGCGGTGACGCCGCGGTCGGTCAGGAAGCCTCGGTACTGGTCCATCAGGGCGGCGATCGATTCGCCCGTCCGGTTGGCCTGCACAGGCGCGTTGATCCGGTACGGCGTGGCGCCTTCCAGCAGCGTGAGGGCTCCGTTCACACCGTACGACCAGCCGCGGGTCTCGCGGATGTCCTGATTGATGCGCGACAGGAAGCCGGAGCCGATCGCCTCGTTGGCGGCGGTCACGGCCACGAGGTCGTCCTGACCCGTGACCGGCAGCACGCGGCCGCCCAGGATCAGGGACTGGGGGGATTGCGGACGATCGATCAGGACGACGCGGGGCTGGAGCGCCGGCACGGCCGCGCGCAGATTCTTCACGCCTCGGGCGGCCGCGGGCGCTGTCCAGGCGCTGAGCCGCGCCTCGAGCAGAGGCTGCAGTTCCTCCAGCGGGCGGTCGGACACGATGAACAGCTGGGCGTTGTCGGGCCGGATCCAGGCCTGATGGAAACCGGTAAGGTCCGCGCGGTCGAGCCCGCTGACCGCGGCCGCGACGCCGGTTCCCAGTCCGCTGCGCCCATAGGGGTGCTCCGGCCCGTACAGCAGCGCTGGAAGCGCCCGCGCGCCGATCCCGTTCGGCGAAGACAGCTCCTGCGCGATGGCGGCGAGCTGCTGATTGCGGCGGCGTTCGATGTCCGCCTCGCGGAAGGCCGGATTGCGCAGCACATCGACGAGAAGATCGAGCGCCGGCTCCAGATTGGCCGTCGGCGCGGTCAGGGCCACCGTGGTGCGGTCCGTCGAGGCGAACGCGTTGAGGGTCGCGCCCAGCCGTTCTCTCTCCTCGGCTATCTGCAGCGCCGTCTTGCTCGTCGTGCCCTCGGTCAGCAGGTCGAGCATCAGCCGTTGCGTCCCGGGCGCATCGGCCGGGTCGGCGGCGATGCCGGCGTTGAAGTCGATCGCGGCTCGGGTGATCGGGACCGTGGTCGAACGGGCGTAGATCACCTCCATGCCGTTGGACAGCCGGGCGCGCTGAACGTCGGGAAAGTCGAGCGGCTTCATGGGCCCCACAGGCGGCATCGGCTCACGCGGCGTGATGGGCAGCGGCTCCGCGGGCTGCGGCGGCGGCCGGTTGTCGGCCGCCTCGGCGTAGGCTTCCCGTTCGCCGGGATCGACCCGGGTGGCCAGGACCGGCCGGGTCAGCCAGCGCTGCATGACCGCCTTGACCGATGCGGGCGTCACCGCGCTCAAGGCGGACATCTGGCGGCGGTAGAAGCCAGGGTCGTCGGCGTAGAGCTCGCCCTCGGCCAGAACCACCGCCTTGCCGCCGAAGCCGCCGACCGGCTCGAGCGCCTGCATACGGCCCGACAGGCTGGTGGCGACGGTGCGGGCGATCTCGTCCTCGGTCGGACCGTTGGCGATGTAGTCCGCGATCAGCTGGTCGAGCCGCTGCGAAACCGCGTCGGCGTCCTGTCCGGGCTTCACGTCGACCGTGACCTGGAACATGCCCAGACGGTGGAAGGACTGATAGCCGGTCCCCACCGACGTCGCGGTCTGGTCCCCGCGGACCAGCGCGCTGTCGAGCCGCGAACTCGCCAATCCGCCGAGAATGGCGGCCGCGACCTGAAGATCGGCGGCGGAGGCGTCCATCATGCCGGGCACGGTCCAGCTGCGGTACAGGCGGGTGTTGGGCGCCCGGTCGTGCATCAGCTGGTCGACGCGCGCCGGCAGCGTCGGGATATCGGCCTGCGCCGGCTCGTTCACGGCGCCGCGCGGGATGTGGCCGAAATACTGCTGCGCCTTGCGACGCGCGGTCGGCACATCGATGTCGCCCGCCAGCACCAGAACCGCATTGTTCGGTCCATAGTTCTCACGGTGCCAGCGGCGCAGGTCCTCGAGGCTGGCGGCGTCGAGATCGGCCATCGAGCCAATGGTGGAGTGGCGATACGGGTGGCCCGGCGGGAAGAGGGCTTCCAGCTGGGCGTAGTAGACAAGGCCGAACGGCTGGTTGTCGCCCTGCCGCTTCTCGTTCTGGACGACGCCCCGCTGGTTATCCAGCCGCTCCTGGCTCAGCGCGCCGAGCAGGTGGCCCATGCGGTCGCTCTCCATGTAGAGCGCCTGATCGAGGGCCGAGGTGGGGACCGTCTGGAAAAAATTGGTGCGGTCGAACCAGGTGGTGCCGTTCCAGTCGGTCGCGCCCATGGCCCGCAACGGCTCCATCAGCCCGCCGGGTACGTTCTCGGTCGGATTGAACAGGCCGATGTGCTCGAACAGGTGGGCAAAGCCGGTGCGGCCCTCGGGTTCGTCCTTGGAGCCGACATTGTACCAGGCGTGGACCGCCACCACGGGCGCCTTGCGGTCGGTGTGGACGACGACCCTCAGGCCGTTGTCGAGCGTGAACTCCTCGAACGGAATGTCGACGCTGCGCGCGAGGACGGAGGCTGGCGCGGGGCCGGCGCCCTGGGCCTGAGCCTGGAAGGGCGTGGCGACGAGAAAGACGGCGGCGAGTAGAGCGGCGCGGCGCATGACGGGGTCCCCCAAAGGATACGGCGGCGAGACGGTAGCAGCGGCGGGAGGGGCGGCAAGTTAAGGCTCTGTCACCTTGCAGCCCCGCCTCATCCCCGTTCGCGGGGCAAAGGCAAGCCCCGCCTGGAAAAAACCGCTTTACATGACGGGGCTTAACCCTCATATCGCGCCTTCCGGCGGACCCCGTGGTCTAACGTTGCGCTGCTAACGCCGGTCTGGGTTTAACAATTACAGGGGTTTACGTGAATTGCGCACGTATCCATTTCCCCTGGACCTGGTCCGCGAGCGGTCCCCTGAACGTCCCGTCGCACTCGTGCGGCCGCGTGCAGTCTCCGTAGCGGCGCGCTGGTTCCAGGATAATCTGAACGCCGACGTCTTCTATGCGGTGAAGGCCAATCCCTCGCGTTGGGTCATCGAGACCCTCGTCGAGGCGGGAGTCACCGGCTTCGACGTCGCCTCGCTCGCCGAGATCGAACTGGTCCGTTCGGTCAGCGCCGACGCGCGTCTGGCCTTCATGCACCCGGTCAAGAGCCGCGGCGCCATCACCCGCGCCTATTTCGACCACGGCGTCCGGACCTTCTCGCTCGACAGCCATGACGAGCTGAAGAAGATCGTCGAGGCCACGGGCGGAGCGACCGACCTGAACCTGCTGGTCCGCATGACGGTCTCGGCCGACGGCGCGGCCTACTCTCTGTCGGGCAAGTTCGGCGTGTCGCCGGATCAGGCGCCTTCGCTGCTGCTGGCCACGCGTCAGGCGGTGGTCGACGGCCTGATGGGGGTGTGCTTCCACGTCGGTTCGCAGTGCATGCGCCCGTCCGCCTATGAGGCCGCCATGGCCCAGGTCGGCCGCGCCATCACCCGCGCCGGCGTGATCGTTGACATCGTCGATGTCGGCGGCGGGTTCCCTTCGGTCTATCCGGGCATGGTCCCGCCGGACATGAGCGAATACGCCGACGCCATCCATCGCGGTTTCGCCGAGATGCCGGTCACTCACACCACCGAACTGTGGTGCGAGCCCGGCCGTGCGCTGGTCGCCGAGTCATCCTCGGTCCTGTGCCGGGTCGACCTGCGCAAGGGCGACGCCCTGTATCTGAACGACGGGTCGTACGGCTCCCTGTTCGACGCGACGCACTCGCGCTGGCCCTTCCCGACCAAACTGGTCCGGGACGGCGCGAGCTCGAACGAGCTGAGGCCCTTCCGCTTCTACGGCCCAACCTGCGACTCGATCGACCACATGCCAGGCCCGTTCTGGCTGCCGGCCGACGTGCAGGAGGGCGACTTCATCGAGATCGGCATGCTCGGCGCCTACGGCGTCGCCATGTCGACCGGCTTCAACGGCTATGGCGAGCACGACATCGCCGCGGTCGAAGACGCCCCGATGGCTTCGCTGTACGGCCTCGCCCCGCGCTCTATCCCGACCGTGCGCACCACGGCCGAGGAGACGGCCCGCAAGGTGGTTCGCCTGTCGCGTCCCAAGGGCAAGGCCGGCCAGCGGAAGCAACGCCGCCGTTAAATCGTCACTCCCGCGTTGTAGACGCCGGATTTCCAACCAGCAGCGGCCCGTCGCTCCGTCCGGGCCGCTGTTCTTCTTGACGACGGGCGCTCACCTGTAAGGGAAACCAAACCGATGAACGCTCCCAATCACGACAAGATCGGGCAATCCAACCAGAAGGCCCAGCTGCTCCAGAACGTCGTGGAGCATGTCGACATCACCAGCTTCGACGCCCGTCCGATCATCGATTCGATGCGGAAGATGTCCTTCAGCTCGCGCGACACCGCCCGGGCCGCCGACATCTTCAACATGGCCATCGAGGACAAGGACTGCTCGCCGTGGCTGATCCTGGCCGGCTCGACCTCGGCAGGCGGCTGCATGCACGTCTACCGCGACATGGTGAAATTCGGCATGATCGACGCCGTGGTCGCCACCGGCGCCTCGATCGTCGACATGGATTTCTTCGAGGCTCTCGGCTTCAAACACTACCAGGCCGCCGGCGAGGTCGACGATAATGTCCTGCGCGACAACTACATCGACCGGATCTACGACACCTATATCGACGAGGAAGAGCTCCAGGCCTGCGACCACACCATCCTGGAGATCTGCAACCGGCTCGAGCCGCGCGGCTATTCCTCGCGCGAGTTCATCTGGGAAATGGGCAAGTGGCTGAGCGAGGGCAACGCCAAGAAGGAAGGCAGCCTGATCCAGACCGCCTATGAAGAAGGCGTGCCGATCTTCTGCCCGGCCTTCGTCGACAGCTCGGCGGGCTTCGGTCTGGTCAAGCACCAGAAGGAGCGGATAGCCGAGGGCAAGCCGTATCTGATGATCGACGCGGTGGCGGACTTCCGCGAACTGACCGACATCAAGATCGCAGCGGGCGTCACGGGCCTTTTCATGGTCGGCGGCGGCGTGCCGAAGAATTTCGCGCAGGACACCGTCGTCTGCGCGGAGATCCTCGGCATCGAGGCCGAGATGCACCGCTATGCGGTCCAGATCACGGTGGCCGACGTGCGCGACGGCGCCTGCTCGTCCTCGACGCTCAAGGAAGCCGCCAGCTGGGGCAAGGTGCAGACCACGCACGAGCAGATGGTCTTCGCCGAAGCCACGACGGTGGTGCCGCTGATCGGTTCGCACGCCTATCACCGCGGCGCCTGGAAGAACCGGGAGAAGCGCCGCTGGGCCAAGCTGTTCGGCAAATAAGCCCGGCGGAAATCGCGAACGACGGAAGGGCCGGGATTTCGATCCCGGCTCTTTTCCGTTCTGGAACCGCGTCCCGCGTCGCTCGCTATGTCGGCGAAGGAGGACGACATGAGCGAGACCCGGACCGAGGACGCCCGCGAGGCGGAA
Organism: Brevundimonas sp.; assembly: GCF_036399195.1. Taxonomy (GTDB): domain Bacteria; phylum Pseudomonadota; class Alphaproteobacteria; order Caulobacterales; family Caulobacteraceae; genus Brevundimonas. The sequence goes on along the minus strand of NZ_DASWNO010000173.1, from coordinate 2,614 downwards.
GCCATGGGCGAGAAGCCTGACCTGGGCCAGCGCGCCGACGCCCTGACTGAGGCCCTGTCGGGCAGCGACATGGGCTCGGACACCCGCGCCGGCTCGCTTCAGGGCGGCGCCGCCCCGGGCTCCGAAGACGACCCGGACCAGGACTCGGTCAATGAGAACCTCGCGAGCGAGGGGATGACCGACGCCGACGCGCCGTCTCAGGCCGCCGCGACGGCCCAGGTGAACAACACCGGCGCGGACCTGCTCGGGCCCGGGGGCGATCCGGTGGAGGGCAAGCGCGGCGACGCCGACGCGGCGTCGGGCTGACGCCGCGTCATATCGCGCCTCGCCCGGGACGCGAACCCGCCTTGCCGCCGCCGCAGCCATGCTCCACCTTGGCCGCAACGATTAGAGTACCTTCGAGGACGATACGGGAATGAAGCGCACGATCGCGGCCGCCGCCATGACGGCGCTCCTCGCCGTGGCCGGGTGTGGACGGGATTCCGCCCCTGAATCCCCCGCCGCCAGGGACGCGGCCGCGGACGCCGCGGCCGCCGCGGCGCCCGCGGTCCCCGCCGCCGAGCGGGCGGCCTACCCCGAGCCGCCGCCCGTCAATCCGAGGCCGGCCGCTCCGGGCGCTCCCAGCTTCGCGGTCATTTATCCGGGAGGCACGCCGAGCGGGCCCGCGACCGTCGCGAAAGGCCCCAGCGGCCCGGGAGGCATCGTCCGCTTCACCACCCCGTCCTCGCCCGACGCGATCATCGACTACTACCGCCGCCTCGCTGAGCGGGACGGGCTGACCTCGGTGATGGCCATGAACCAGGGTGAGGCCCGCGCCTACGGCGCCGCGGCGGAGGACGGCAGCGGCAAGCTCCTGCGCGTGGTCGCGACCGCCACCTCAGAGGGCGGGGCCGACGTGCAGCTGGACTGGACCGCCGGAAAATGAGGCGGGCGGCCGCTCTGGCCGCCGTTTTCGCCGTAGCCGGCTGCGCGGGCGGCCCGCCCCCGCCGGTTACGACCCTCGGCTATCTGCACGCCGCGGACGATCAGACTTCGGCGCTGGAACCCGGCCAGCCCCTCGAGTCAGTGGAACCCTCTTTGTTTAACGACGTCCGCGCCGGCACGGACCGCTGGTGGCTGGCCGTCGCCCATGCCGAACTCCGCGCGCCCTTCGCCGCCCAGCATTTCGACTGCGCTTTGGGCACGAGATTGAACGAACAGCCGCGGCCGGCGCTCAGCCGCCTGATGAGCCGCCTTCTGGCGGACGCCGACAGGCTGACCCGGACCCTGGCCGCCGAACATCCCCGCCTCCGTCCCGTTGCGTCCATTCCCGGCCTTGAGCCGTGCCAGCGAGCGGATCAGGCGATGCGAACCAGCCCCTCATGGCCCGCGTCGGGCGCAGCGGCGGGCGCCCTCTATGGCGAACTGTTCTCCGAACTGGCCCCGGATCGGGCGGACGCCGTCCGGCGCATCGGTGAGGAGATCGGGCGCAGCCGCGCCATCTGCCGGATGAACTGGCCGTCGGACGTGACGGACGGTCAGGCGCTTGGGCGCAGCCTCTACGCCCGGATCGCGGCGGACCCCGCCTTCCGAGCCGATCTGGATGCGGCGCGAGAGGAGGTCAGGACCGCGCGGGCGGAGGGACTGACCAACCCCGGCTGCGCCGCCGAACGCCGGGCCCTGGCTCAGGCCGGGCGCGGGGCCGCCAGCGCGCCGTAGAGGTCCGTCCGCCGGTCGCGGAAGAAGCCCCAGGCCGCGCGATGGCGATCGATGTAGTCGAGGTCGAAGGCGTGGACGATCACGCCCTCCTCGTCGCGGCCGAGGCTCTCGACCAGATCGCCGCGATGATCGGCGATGAAGGACGAGCCGTAGAAGGTCTGGCCGACCTCGGTTGCGTGTTCGGTTCCGGTGCGGTTGGCGCCGATCACCGGCACCACGTTCGAGACCGCGTGCCCCTGCATGGCGCGGCGCCATGGCTCGGCGGTGTCCAGTTCCTTGTCGTGCGGCTCGGATCCGATGGCGGTCGGATAGAACAGCACCTCCGCGCCCTGCAGCATCATCGCCCGCGCCGTCTCCGGGTACCACTGGTCCCAGCAGATGCCGACGCCGACGCGGCCGTGGCGGGTGTCCCAGACCTTGAAGCCCGTGTCGCCCGGCCGGAAATAGTATTTCTCCTGATAGCCCGGACCGTCGGGGATGTGGCTCTTGCGATAGACGCCCAACGCGCGCCCGTCGGCGTCCAGCATGACCATCGAATTGAAATAGTGCGGCCCCTCCCGCTCGAAGATCGACACGGGAATGGCCACGCCGAGCTCCGCCGCCACCGGCTGCAGCGCCGTCAGGCACGGATGCTCGCGCCAGGGGTGGGCGGTGGCGAACCACTTCTCTTCTTGCGAAACGCAGAAGTACGGCCCCTGGAACAGCTCCGACGGCAGGATCACCTGCGCGCCTCTCGAGGCGGCCTCGCGGATCAGCTGTATGGTCTTGTCGATATTCGCCTGCAGGTCCTCGCCGTAGGCGGTCTGAAGGGCGGCGACGGAGATCGTGCGGACCATCAGGCGGGCTCCTGCTGGGAGATGCAGTGGAAGGATCCGCCGCCGGACAGGATGGCGAGGGACGGCAGGGCGATGATCTC
>NZ_DASWNO010000172.1:0-1730 GCF_036399195.1 Brevundimonas sp. | reverse complement strand
CCGCAGATGTCCTTCTTCCCGCACGATGTCCGCGATCTGCCTCAGGAACCACGGCTCGTACGAACAGGCCGCATTGACCTCCTCGACGCTCAACCCGTGCCGGAAGGCTTGCGCGATGACGCGGATGCGGTCGGGCGTCGGCTGGCCCAGCGCGCGCACCACGGCGGCGCGGGCCGAGGCGTCGTCTTCGACATCGGCGACGCCGTCGATCTCGATCTCGTTGAAGCCGGTCAGGCCAGTTTCGAGGCCGCGCAGGGCCTTCTGCATGCTTTCCTGGAAGGTCCGGCCGATGGCCATGACTTCGCCGACCGACTTCATCGAGGTCGAAAGGGTCGCCTCGGCGCCGGGGTATTTCTCGAAGGCGAAGCGCGGGATCTTGGTGACGACATAGTCGATCGAGGGCTCGAATGACGCCGGCGTCACTTGGGTGATGTCGTTGGTCAGTTCGTCCAGCGTGTAGCCGACCGCCAGACGCGCCGCGACCTTGGCGATGGGAAAGCCCGTGGCCTTGGAGGCCAGCGCCGAGGACCGCGACACGCGGGGGTTCATCTCGATCACGACCATGCGGCCGTCGGCCGGATTGATCGCCCACTGGACGTTGGATCCGCCGGTCTCGACCCCGATCTCGCGCAGGACGTTGATCGAGCCCGTGCGCATCCGCTGATACTCTTTATCGGTCAGCGTCAGCGCGGGGGCGACGGTGATGGAGTCGCCGGTGTGGACGCCCATCGGGTCGATGTTCTCGATGGAGCAGACGATGATGCAGTTGTCCGCCTTGTCGCGGACCACCTCCATCTCGAACTCCTTCCAGCCGAGCACGCTCTCCTCGACCAGCACCTCGGTGGTCGGGGACAGGTCGAGCCCGCGCTCCACGATCTCGCGGTATTCCTCGACATTGTAGGCGATGCCGCCGCCGGTGCCGGCGAGCGTAAAGGACGGACGCACGATGGCCGGGAGGCCGACGAAGGCCAGGGCGTCTTCGGCCTCGTCGATGTGGTGGATGGCCTTGGAGCGGGGGCTTTCCAGACCCAGCTTGTCCATGGCGTCGCGAAATTTCTGGCGGTCCTCGGCCTTGTCGATGACCTCGGCGCGCGCCCCGATCATCTCCACGCCCCACTTCTTCAGCGCGCCCGAGGCGTCCAGCGCCAGCGCCGTGTTCAGCGCCGTCTGCCCGCCCATGGTCGGCAGCAGGGCGTCGGGCCGCTCCTTCGCGATGATGCGCTCGACGAACTCCGGCGTGATCGGCTCAATATAGGTGGCGTCGGCCACCTCGGGGTCGGTCATGATGGTGGCGGGGTTCGAGTTGACCAGGATGACCCGGTAGCCCTCGGCCTTCAGCGCCTTGCAGGCCTGAACCCCCGAATAGTCGAACTCGCAGGCCTGGCCGATGACGATCGGCCCGGCGCCGATGATCAGGATCGACTGGATGTCCGTGCGTTTGGGCATCTCAGCCTCCTCAGTTCGTCACGACCGCGCACTCCCAGCCGTCGTAGTCCAGCTGGAAAGCCGCGGCCCAGGATTGCATCATGGAAGAGACCGGCGCGAACGAGGCCTCGTCCACCGCCATGGTTGTCTCGAGAACGGTAGAATCGTCTGACCCACGGGTGATGAAGCCGGCGCGACGGGCCACCTCGTTCAGGTCGTCGTGGTCGCCATCGCCATAGAAGTAGAACAGCGTGTGGCGCGGCGTGACGCCGCTGTCGCCGTGCGCCGCCAGCGACGCCCGCACC
>NZ_DASWNO010000171.1:0-4043 GCF_036399195.1 Brevundimonas sp. | reverse complement strand
GGCCTTCAGGTCATCGGCAAGGCGCTGGACGAGGCGACGGTGTTTCAGGTCGCGGACGTGCTGGAGCGGTCCGCGGGCTTCACGGCGCGGCCGGAGAAGTGGTGGTGAGCATGACCGAACCGAACTCCAAACTCATCCAGGGCCGCACCGGCCCTTGGGAAATCGTCATGGGGCTGGAGATCCACGCCCAGGTGGCGTCGAAGGCCAAGCTGTTCTCGGGCGCGGCGGTCGGCTTCGGCGCGGGGCCGAACGAGCAGGTGTCGCTGGTCGACGCCGGCTTTCCCGGCATGCTGCCGACCCTGAACAGGCACTGCGTCGAACAGGCCGTCCGCACCGGGCTGGGGCTCAATGCGCGGATCAACAAACGCAGCCAGTTCGACCGTAAGAACTACTTCTATCCCGACCTGCCGACGGGCTATCAGATCAGCCAGCTGTTCCATCCGATCGTCGGCGAGGGCGTGGTGGAGGTGGAGGCCGAGGACGGCTCCTTCTTCAACGTCGGCATCGAGCGGCTGCACCTGGAGCAGGACGCGGGCAAGCTGATCCACGACCTGTCGCCGGCCGAGAGCTACGTCGACCTGAACCGCGCTGGCACGGCCCTGATGGAAATCGTCTCGCGACCGGACATCCGTTCTCCTGAAGAAGCCGTGGCTTACGTCAAGAAGATCAGAACCATTCTGATGTATCTGGGCACCTGCGACGGCGACATGGAGAAGGGCAATCTGCGCGCCGACGTCAACGTCTCGGTATGCCGGGAGGGCCAGTACGCGAAGTTCAAGGCCACGCGCGATTTCAGCCACCTCGGCACGCGCTGCGAGATCAAGAACGTCAACTCGTTCCGCTTCATCAGCCAAGCCATCAACTACGAGGCGCGGCGTCAGATCGAGATCCTCGAGGATGGCGGCAAGGTCGATCAGGAGACGCGCCTGTATGATCCTACGGCCGGCGAGACTCGCTCGATGCGCTCCAAGGAAGAGGCGATGGACTATCGTTACTTCCCCGACCCCGACCTGCTGCCGCTCGAGCTGGAGCAGGCGTGGATCGACGGCATCAAGGCCTCCCTGCCGGAGCTGCCGGACGCCAAGCGCCGCCGGCTGATGGCCGACTACGGCCTGTCGCAGTACGACGCGGTGGTGCTGATCTCAGAACAGGCCAAGGCCGACTACTTCGAGGCGGCGGCCAGGGGCCGAGACGCCAAGCTGGTGGCCAACTGGGTCACCAACGAGCTATCGGCGCGCCTGACGGCGGACGGGAAGGACTTCTCCGAAAACCCCCTGCCGGCCGCGCATGTCGCGCAGCTGGTCGAGCTGATCGAGAAGAACGTCATCTCGTCCAAGATCGCCAAGGAGGTGTTCGATCACGTCTGGAACGGCGAGGGCTCGCCGGCCGAAGTCGTCGAGAAGCACGGCCTCAAACAGGTCACCGACACCGGCGCCATTGAGAAGGCGGTCGACGACATCATCGCCGCCAACCCCGATAAGGCCGCCGCTGTCGCCGAGAAACCCCAGGCGATCGGCTGGTTCGTCGGTCAGGTCATGAAAGCCACCGGCGGCAAGGCCAACCCGGCGGCGGTCAACGACATCCTGAAGGCGAAGCTGGGGCTCTGACCGAATGTCTCCTCCCTGTCGCGACGCGATGGGGAGGGGGACCGCGAAGCGGTGGAGGGGCACCAGCCGCTCGCACGGCGTCCTACCCCTCCGTCACGGCACGAAGACGCGCCGCGCCACCTCCCCATTCGCTAACGCGAACAGGGAGGAGACAGACAGCCTATCTCAATCCAGCAGCGACAGGATCACGCCGGTCGCGATCGCTGCGACGACGATGTCGCCGGTGTCAGTCCGGTAGTAGCCGTAGCCGCGCGGCGGCGGGGCCCAGCCGTAGCGGCGGTAGTCGCTGACGTACCAGTTGCGGCGATAATCGTGGGGGATCACCGCGCCGCGGCGCCAGCGCTGCCCGTATGCGTTGCCGTAAGGCGGGCGGTAGCGGCCGTCGCGCCACTGGTCGCGCTGGCCGCGCCGCCAGTCTCGGTAGCGTTCCCGGTCCGTGTAGCGGCCGCCGTCCCAGCGGTTCTGGGCCGCCCGGCGCTCCCAGCGTTCGTAGCGGCCGTCGCGGTCGCGGTCATAACCCCAGGACTGCGCCGAGACGGCCATGGGGGCGGCCAGGGTGGACAGCGCCAGCGCGCCGATTAAGAGGGATTTCTTCATGTGACGTCTCCTGCGTATGGAGTCGCGCGCACCGTCCCTGATCGAAGCCCGCGACGTGAGACCCGACAAGGATTCGAGGCTGACTCCAGGCGCATGAATTGACACTGAACGCCCCGTTTAGGGAGCAGGTCAGGACTCGTCGAAGAGGTCGCCGCCGCCGCGGGCGCCCTCAACCACCTCTCGCGCCAAGGCCCTTGTCACGGGCCGGTGCAGGGCGTCGAGTTGCTCAACCACGGCGGCGGCCGCCGCGGCGGAGCGATCGATCCGCCGCAGCAGATAGGGAATGACGTCCCCAGCCGGCCGTATGCCCCGTTCGGCGAAGCGCGCCTGCAGCATGACGGCGAGCACGGCGTCGTCCGGCGCCTCCATCAGCACGCTCATGACCGCGTCGAGGCGCGAGCGGAGGTCGGGCAGGGCGGAATCCCAGGCGGAAGGCGCGGAACGGGCGACCATCAGCAGCGCGCCCCCGGGCGCCTGGGCGAGGTTGATCAGATGGAACAGGGTCTCGTCATCGACGTCCTTGGCCCGATCCAGCATCACCGGGCGCCCCTCGATCTCGAGTGGATCGATCAGGGCGGCCTCGCCGCCGTGCAGAGCGACCGCGCCCACCCGTTCGGCCCATATCTGCGCCAGGCGGCTCTTGCCGCAGCCTTCGGGACCGCAGAGCGCCCTCGCGCCGCCGATCCGACCGGGCCAGTCGGCGAGGGCCTCGACCGCCGCGCGGTTGCAGTCGGACACCACGAAGCCGTCGGCGTCGTCGGGCAGGTCCCGCCGCAGCGGCAGGCGCATCTGGTCGGCGGCTGAGGGAGGAAGAGCCATTTCGGGACGGTTATAACAGACCGGCGATCAGGTTCCTTCCCCCGCCGTGGACAACCGCGCACGACTGTGGACGGGAGAGGGTCGGGCAGGACCCGCGGCGGGGCCCGCTTCGGCCGAAACCTTGACTTTCCGGGGCGATGATGCGCCCTACGCGCTCCCGAATTCCCAGTCGTGCGCGACTGCCAATCCGAAGATTCCGACCATGCACGCCTACCGCTCCCACACCTGCGGCGCCCTCCGTTCGAGCGACGCGGGCGCGACCGTCCGTCTGTCCGGCTGGGTGCACCGCAAGCGCGACCATGGCGGCCTGCTGTTCATCGACCTGAGAGACCACTACGGTCTCACCCAGCTGGTGCTGCACCCGGAGACGCCGGGGTTCGAGGCCGTCGAGCGCCTGCGGGCGGAGAGCGTGATCCGGGTTGACGGCGAGGTCGTGGCCCGCGACGCCTCGGTCGTGAACGCCAACCTGCCGACCGGCGAGATCGAGCTGCGGGTGCAGGCGGTTGAGGTGCTGTCGGAAGCCGCCGAACTGCCGCTGCCGGTCTTCGGCGAGCCGGAATATCCCGAAGAGATCCGCCTCAAGCACCGCTACCTGGACCTGCGCCGCGACACCCTGCACAAGAACATCGTCCTGCGGTCCCGTGTGATTTCGTCGATCCGCCAACGCATGGTCGGTCAGGGCTTCCTGGAATACCAGACGCCCATCCTGACCGCCTCGTCGCCCGAAGGCGCCCGCGACTTCCTGGTGCCGTCGCGCCTGCACCCCGGCAAGTTTTACGCGCTGCCGCAGGCGCCGCAGCAGTTCAAGCAGTTGCTGATGGTGTCCGGCTTCGACCGCTATTTCCAGATCGCGCCCTGCTTCCGCGACGAGGATCTTCGCGCCGACCGGTCACTGGAGTTCTACCAGCTCGACGTCGAGATGAGCTTCGTCACGCAGGAGGATGTCTTCGCTGCCATCGAACCCGTCATGCACGGCGTGTTCGAGGAGTTCGCCGACGGCAAGCGGGTCGATCCGTATCC
>NZ_DASWNO010000170.1:0-2805 GCF_036399195.1 Brevundimonas sp. | reverse complement strand
AGGGCTGGCGCGACTATGTCTCGCGCCCCTCGGGCCCGCAGCCGGGCGGAGCGCAGGGCTATGGCGCGACCTTCTGGCTGATGAACCGCTCGGAGGGGGTGCCGCCCGACGCGATCTCGGCCAATGGCAACCGGGGCCAGTACGTCGTCATCGTGCCGAGCCGGAGCGTCGTGATCGTTCGCCGCGGCGAGGACCCGGCGGGCAAGCCCTTCGATCCCATCGCCTTCACGCGCGATGTGCTGGCGGCGCTGGACTGAGGAAAAGTCGGCGACGACTTGAGCCGATGGCGCGCCCCGCTATAAGTCGGCGCGACCGACTCCTTCCCGTATCCCGGACACCGACATGGCCGACCCGCACCACGCCCCCAACGTCCATGTGCACGACGCCCACGCGCACGACGCCTATGTGCGCGGCTCGCAGGAAATCGGCGAGCAGCAGTCGACCTTCCACGCCTTCATCGGCATGGCGAAATGGGGGTCGCTGTTGATCGCGGCGCTGCTGACATTCCTGACGCTGTGGTTCCAGCCGGGCGGAAGCTTCTTCGGCGGCGTCATCGCCGCGGCGGTCCTGCTGGTCGCCGGCTGGTTCTTCCTGAAGTCGCCCAAGAAGAAGCACTGAGTTAAGGGCGCTAGCGCTCGCAACGCGGTTGCTCGCTGCTTGAGCGCGAGCGCTTTGACGCGGCCTCTGCGATCAGCCTAACGTTCCTGCGTCGAGAGATGACGGAGGGATTCGCTTGGCTGTCGCCATCGCCGTGACCCGCGAACGCCGAGACGGCGAGACGCGCTGCGCTGTCACTCCGGATACGGTGAGGAAGTTCGTCGCCATGGGCGCGGCCGTCACCGTCGAGGCGGGGACCGGTGCGGGAGCCTCGATCCCGGACGCCGAATACGTCGCCGCCGGCGCCACGGTCGCGCCGGACACCAAGGCCGTGCTGTCGGGCGCGGACATCCTGCTGAAGGTGCGCGGGCCGACGGCTCAGGAAACCAGCGCGCTGAAGCCGGGGGCCGTCGTCGTGGCCCTGCTTGACGCCTGGCGGGACACGGAGACGGTGACGGCGCTGGCCGGCGCGGGCGCGACCGCCTTCGCCATGGAGTTCGTGCCCCGTATTTCCCGCGCGCAGGTGATGGACGCCCTGTCCTCGCAGGCCAATCTGGCCGGATACCGCGCGGTGATCGAGGCGGCGCACGCCTACGGCAAGGGATTTCCGATGATGATGACGGCGGCGGGCACCGTCGCCCCGGCCAAGGTCTTCGTCATGGGGGTCGGCGTGGCGGGGCTACAGGCCATCGCCACCGCCCGGCGGCTGGGCGCGGTGGTCACCGCCACGGACGTACGGCCCGCGACCAAGGAGCAGGTCGAGTCGCTGGGGGCGAAGTTCCTCGCCGTCGAAGACGAGGAGTTCAAGAATGCCCAGACCGCAGGGGGGTACGCCAAACCGATGTCGCCGGAGTATCAGGCGAAACAGGCGGCGCTGACGGGAGACCACATCAAGAAGCAGGACATCGTCATCACCACCGCCCTGATCCCGGGCCGCGCCGCGCCGGTGCTGGTCACCGCAGGCCAGGTGGCGACGATGAAGCCGGGCTCGGTGCTGATAGACCTCGCGGTCGAGGCCGGCGGCAACGTAGAGGGCGCCAGGGTCGGCGAGGTTGTCACCACCGCCAACGGCGTCCAGATTGTCGGCCACGCCAACCTGCCGGGCCGGATCGCGGCGGACGCCTCGGCCCTCTACGCCAAGAACCTGGTCGCCTTCGTCGATCTGATGATCAAGGACGGGGCGCTGGCGCTGGATCTCGAGGATGAAATCCTCAAGGCGGCGGTGGTGACGCACGGCGGGGCTGTGGTGCACGAGGGGGTGAGGGGATGATTTCGAGCGAACTCAGAGCGTGGCTGACCAGAGCGGCGATGGTGATCCTCGTCCTTGGCCCTATCGTGGCCATCCTCTACCCGGTGTTGTCGGTCGCCATGAATGGGATGGGTATATCGACCGCCATCGGCATCGGGGTCCGGTCGCTGCTCGGCAGCGCCTTCCTCGGCGGCGTCCTGCGCTTGTTGGTCAGCATCGATGCTCGTCTGGAGGCGAGAGCCTGATGGAACACGTCGACCCCACCATCTTCCGCCTGGCCATCTTCGTGCTGGCGATCTTCGTCGGCTACTACGTCGTCTGGAGCGTGACGCCAGCGCTGCACACGCCGTTGATGGCCGTGACCAACGCCATCTCCTCGGTGATCGTCGTCGGCGGCCTGATCGCGGCGGCGGCGGCCAGCGCGGACGGCGGATGGATCGCCAAGGGCGCGGGCGTGGCGGCCGTGACGCTGGCCAGCGTCAACATCTTCGGGGGCTTCATGGTCACGCGGCGGATGCTGGCCATGTACCGCAAGAAAGAGCGGCCGCCGGCCTCGCCCAAAGCCGAGACGGTCGCCACTTGACCCTGACCGTCCAGCAGTTCGCAGTCAGCGCGTCCTGGCTCGCCACCGCGGCCGGCGTCGGCTTGTGGCTGTGGAGCTGGCTGGGCGAAAAGGACGCGATCCGCAAGCTGCGCTTCCTGGACTGCGGCGTGGTGCTGCTGTTCGCCTCGGTTCTGCTGCGGATCGTGGCCCAGAACCGGGCGCTGAGCATCTGGGACTGGTCGATGGTGTTCCTGGCCCCCCTGTTCATCGCCGCCGCGCTGTGGCGACTGGCGCGGACCGCCTGCCCTCCGGGAGAGCGGTGACGAGATGATGTTGAGGGGGAGTCAGACCACATGAACGCATCCTTCGCGGCCCTGGCCTATCTGGTCTCCGGGGTGCTGTTCATCCTCAGCCT
>NZ_DASWNO010000169.1:0-17398 GCF_036399195.1 Brevundimonas sp. | reverse complement strand
GACCTTCCTCGCCCGCAACGTCCGTTTCGATCAGGGCGTGCAGATCAGCCGCGTGACCCGCATGGCCTCGGGCGCCTTCGCCATCACCGCCCGCGACGCCCGACGGCCGAACGAGGGCTCGGTGATCCTGTCCTTCGCCGGGAACCCCATCCGGCTGCATGAGTGGACCATCACGGACGCACAGGGGACCCGGACGCGTACGCAGCTGACCTCGCTTCAGCCTGCCCCGGGCCTCGCCGCCAGCCTGTTCCAGCTCAGCGATCCGACCCGTCGCCCCCGCCGCGGCTAGGTCCGGCGGCCGACACTCAGTTTGACTTTTTCCAGCTGCCGTGGCACTTTCGCCACAGGTCGGCGGGAGCCGGCCCACCGCCTCGGATTTCATCCCCTTCCCGGCGGCGAGAGACGAACCTTCCAGCGCCCGGTCCCTCCGACCGGGCGCTTTTTTGCGAGGATGGGGCGCTATCGCTCGCCGCGCGGCGGCTCGCTGCTTGAGCGTAAGGGTCGCGGTGCGTCCCCTGTCGCCATCCCGGCGAAGGCCGGGACCCAGCGGCGCCGCGGCGGCGGCGAAACACCGCTGCTCGCGTCAGACCCCGGGCGCCCGGGCTCCCGACAGGTTCGCGCTCGCGCCCCGTCCCGTCCTTCGCCGGGATGACGACAGGATGGAATGGCGACAAGCAAGTGGGTCAGCGACTCCAACTCAAAGATGCTAGAGCCGCCCCATGCTTCGCATCGCCACCTGGAACATCAACTCCGTCCGCCTGCGCGTCGATCAGGTCGCCCGCTTCGTCGCCGAGAGCGGAACCGACGTCCTGTGCCTGCAGGAGATCAAATGCCTCGAGGACCAGTTCCCCCGCGCCGCCTTCGAGGCCATGGGGATGCCGCATCTGAAGATCGGCGGGCAGAAGGGCTGGCACGGCGTCGCCATCGCCAGCCGCAGGCCGATCGCCGAGGCGCCGACGCTCGACGTCTGCCGCGAGGGGCATGCGCGCTGCGTCTCCGTCATGGTCGACGGCGTCGAGATCCAGAATTTCTACATCCCGGCCGGCGGCGACACCCCCGACCGCAAGCTGAACCCGAAGTTCGATCACAAGATGGACTTCTACGAGCGGCTGACGGCCGAGATGGCCGCGCGCGACCGCCAGCGGCCGCTGGTGCTGGCCGGCGACTTCAACATCGCGCCCGGCGAGAACGACGTCTGGAGCCACCGCTACATGTCGAAGATCGTCAGCCACACGCCGCTGGAGGTCGATACCCTGCGCCGGCTCCAGCGCGCGGGCGGCTTCGCCGACGTGGTGCGCGACCAGATCCCCGAGCCGCAGAAACTGGCCAGCTGGTGGAGCTACCGCGCCGCCGACTTCCGCAAGTCCAACCGCGGCCTGCGCCTCGACCACATCTGGACCTCCCCCGGCCTGACCCCCGCCGTCCAACCCGGCAGCGCCCGCATCCACGACGCCGTCCGCGAATGGACCCAACCCAGCGACCACGCCCCCGTGACCGTCGACCTGGCGCTCTGAGACCTCTCGACCCCGTTGCCCTCTGTTTCAGCGAGAGCTGGTTCATCACGAAGGGCACGAAGGAATCACAAAAGACACCAAGGGCTCTGTGACGCTGACGAAGCCGAGCCCTCCCGCGCGATGGAAAGGATCGAGGCAGAGCCTCGATCTAAGCGAGGCGGCGAACGCCGCCCATCGGATCATCCTGAAGTCCACCGCTGACCGGATGCGCCTCGGTCCCGTCGTGTCCTTTGTGATTCCTTCGTGCCTTCGTGACGAACCTCGCCTGCCTCCGCAGCCAGCATGGCTGGGAGACCAGCCGAACTCTGCGACAGGGGTTCTAGAACGGGAAGAAGATCGGGATCGCCACCATGGCCGCGATCCAGGTCACCAGGTTCAGCGGCACGCCCACGCGGACGAAGTCCATGTAGCTGTACCCGCCCATCTGGAACACCAGCACATTGGTCTGATAGCCGAACGGCGTGGCGAAGGCGGCCGAGGCGGCCATCATCACCGCCACCAGGAACGGTCGCGGATCGACCCCGAAGCTCTCCGCCAGCGCCACGGCGATGGGGGTGATCAGCACCGCGACGGTCGCGTTGGAGAGCAGCTCAGTGGCGAACAGCGTCACCCCGTACAGGATGATCAGGGCCGTCAGCGGCCCGTATGGGCGCAGCACCCCGATCAGCAGGTCCGCGCCCGTCGCGGCCAGTCCCGTGACCTCGATGGCCACGCCGACCACGACCATGCCGGCGATCAGAAGCAGGATCTCCGGCCGCAGCCCGGCGTAGGCTTCCTCCGGCGTGATGACCTTCAGCAGGATCAGCGCCACGGCCCCGGCGAAGGCCGAGGCGGCGATCGGCGCCCAACCCATGCCCGCCGAGGCCACCACGCACACGAACACCCCCAGCGCGATCAGCGCCCGGCGCAGGTCGAACGGACGGTCCGCCGCCTTGAACAGCGCCACGTCGCCCAGGTGGGCGTCGCCGGATCCGTCCTCGCTGGTGCGCGCCTCTCCCAGCCGCGGCAGGTTGAACGGCAGCCTCCGCCGCTTCTTCGCCAGCGCCTCCGCCTCGGCCCTGCGCCGCGCTTCCTCCACCTCGGCCAGCCGCGCCTGCTCCGCCTCGTCCGCCTCGACGCGACGGCCCAGTTGCCGGGCGCCGACGAAGAACAGCCACAGTCCCCCGACCACGGCGATGGTCAGACCCACCGGAGTGATCTCGAACAGGGTGAAGACCGGCTGGCCCGCGTTCCGGGCCATGTCGTTGACCAGCAGATTGGTCGACGTGCCGATCAGGGTCAGCAACCCGCCCATGACCGTCACATGGCTGAGCGGCATCAGGAACCGCTTGGGAGACAGCTTCAACGACTGCGCCACGTCCCGGATCACCGGCGCCGCCAGCACCACCACCGGCGTGTTGTTGAGGAAACCGCCCAGCGCCCCGCACATGCCGATCACGGCCCAGACCCCGATGGAGCCCACGCGCGCCGCCAGTTTCGTCGCCTGACGGATCATCAGGCCGAGCAGGCCAGACAGTTCGATGGCGTAGGCGATGACGAACAGCCCCGCCAGGGTGATGACCGCCGGGCTGGCGAAGGCGCCCTGCACCTCGACCGGCCGCACCACCCCTAGCAACAGCAGGGCGGCGGCGCCCGTCAGGGCGACGACGTCCGCCCGCACGCGCCCATGGATCAGCACGCCGACGACGGCGACAAGCACCAGCAGGGCCGCGACCTGGTCGAAACTCATGCCCTGTGCTGCCTCCCCCGCCGCCGCCCGGTCAACCTTTTACGCCCGGCGCCCGCCATTGGAGCGGCGGCGTGCTAGGGTGGTTCCATGCTGAAGCCGGCCCCGCCCCTAAGCTTGACCGTCGTCGCGGCCGCCGCGACGGGTCTGTTTCTCCAGTCCTGCCAGCGCGAGGCCGCCCCCGCCCCGCCGGAAACGCCGGCCGAAGCTCCCGCGCCCGCGCCGTTGCAGGTCACCCCGGAGCCGCCGCTGGACCGGGCGGCGCTTCTGGCGGCGGTGTCGCAGGCCGCGTCGGCCTATGCGGCCGGCGAGAGCGCTTCAGGCTCCGACCCGCTTGTCCGTCGCACCTTCGATGTCAGCCTGCCGTTCGGCTGCCAGGGCGCCGAGGAACCGTCCGCCAAAGACGGGGACGGGACGGCCCGCTGGTCGTGGGGCCCGGATCGCAAGACCATCCGTCTCGGCCTCACCCCCGGCGACTGGACCCGTTCCGCCCTGCTCGCGGGCGCGGACCCGGTCCCGTGGGAGGCGGTGGAGGGCTTCTGGATCTCGAAGCCTTGGATGATGGCCGACGGCTGTCCCGCCGTCCGCCCGGACCCGCTGGCCGGCGGCCCGGCGGCCGCTTCGCCCCAGACGGTCGGGCTCGCCGCCGTGTTCGAGGAAGGTGGATCGCGCCTGGGCCGGCGCAACGGCCGGGCCTATGCCTACACCGTGCGCGGAGACGGTGACGCCGCTCCGGCCGCGCCCACGAGTGGCTACCGCCTTCGCCTGCAGGGCCGGATCACGGCCTTCCCCGACGGCCGCGCCGTCCGCTGCCGCGCCGCCAGTCCCCGCCAGCGCCCCGTCTGCGTCGCCGCCGTCCAGCTCGACCGCGTCGCCTTCCAGACCGCCGCCGGCGACACCCTCAGCGAATGGCGGCCGGGCTAGGGCGATTTCTTTGGCGCCTGACTTCGGGCCTCCGCGAGCGGAGGTTCATCACGAAGACCACGAAGGAATCACGAAGGGCGCGAAGAGGCCTGAGCGGACCAAGGCTTGGCATGCGGCGCCGGGAAGGATCGAGGCCGTCGGCCTCGATCGAGCGAGGCGGCGACTGCCGCAAGTCATCGATTTAACACGAAACCAACCACCCGCCCGACCCACCGGCCCGCTTGGTGTTCTTCGTGGCTTCTTCGTGCACTTCGTGACGAACCTGTCTGCCGCCGCTGCGGCGGCTTGGGTCAGGGCTGCAGCCGGTAGCCGCCGGCGTCGGTCAGCAGCAGCCGCGCCTGGCCCGGCTCGGGCTCGATCTTCTGGCGCAGGCGATAGATGTGGGTCTCCAGCGTGTGGGTCGTGACACCGGCGTTGTAGCCCCACACCTCGGTCAGCAGTTCCTCGCGGGACACGGCCTTGGCACCGGCGCGGTACAGGTATTTGAGGATGCTGGTTTCCTTCTCGGTCAGCCGCACCTTGCGGCCCCGGTCGTCGATCAGGACCTTGGCGGCGGGCCGGAACTCGTACGGGCCGACGCGGAAGACCGCGTCCTCGGACTGTTCGTGGCTTCGCAGATGCGCCCGGATGCGGGCCAGCAGCACGGCGAAGCGGAAGGGTTTGGTGACGTAGTCGTTGGCTCCGGACTCCAGCCCCAGCACGGTGTCGGAGTCCGACGACTGGCCGGTCAGCATGATGATCGGGGTCGACACGCCGTCCTTGCGCAGCAGCCGGCAGGCCTCGCGCCCATCCATGTCGGGCAGATCGACGTCGAGCAGGATCAGGTCGGCCCGGACTTCGCGCCCCAGCCTTACACCTTCCGTGGCCGTCGCGGCCTGCACGGGTCGGAAGGCCTCGTGCAGCGCCAGCTGCTCAGCCAGCGCCTCGCGCAGGTCGTCGTCGTCGTCGATGATGAGGATCGTCTTGGGCGTGGGCATGAGCACCAGAATGGAGAGCGTTGGCCGTTCCGCCAAGGGCTTGGCGCAAGCGCGGCGGTTTTCAGCTCATAGAGGGCGCGTCGGGGCCCTTTCGTTCCCCGAACAGCGCCGATCCCACCCGAACCTGTGTCGCGCCGAAGCGGATCGCGGTCTCGAAATCCCCGCTCATCCCCATGGACAGGGCCGCCAGCCCGTTCCGCGCGGCGATCTTGCGCAGCAGGGCGAAATGCATGCCCGGCGCCTCGTCGGCGGGCGGGATGCACATCAGCCCCTCGACGGTCAGGCCCAGCGCCCGCGCCTGCGCCACCAACGCGTCAGCGTCCTGCGGCAGGACCCCCGCCTTCTGCGGCTCGGCGCCCGTATTGACCTGCACGAGCACCCGCACGCCCCGCCCCGCCTTGTCGGTCGCCGAAGCCAACGCCTCCGCCAGCCTCGGCCGATCCAGCGTCTCGATCAGGTCGAACAGCGCCACGGCGTCGGCCGCCTTGTTGGTCTGCAGCGGCCCGATCAGCCGCAGCTCGATGTCAGGCAGCGTCGCCCGGCGCTCGCTCCAGCGCGCTTGCGCCTCCTGCACCCGGTTCTCGCCGAAGACCCGCTGGCCAGCCCCCAGGATCGCGTCGACCGCCTCGGGCGACTGGGTCTTGGTCACGGCTGTGAGCGCGACGGCCTCCGGCGGACGCCCCGCGGCCCGACAGGCTTCCGCCATCGCCTGACGCACCGCGGCCAGCCTGTCGGCCACGGCGCTGGACGCGCTTTCGGGATCGGAGGAAGAGAGGGGCATGGACCGGTCCGACGCTGAAATCCTGTGGGACGTGGCGCGTGTCCTCGCACGGGACGCCGCCGAAGTCAGCCGCCCGGCCCACGCCAAGCCGCCACGCCCGCTTCCGCCGCTGCTGTTCTTCACTGATCCCCGGCGCACCCCCCGGCCGTGGGAGACGGCGGCGCGCCTGCCCGAAGGCGCAGGCGTGGTGTTCCGTCATTTCGGGTCCGAGGACGCCAGGGACGCCGCCCTGCGCCTGCGCGCCGTCACGGCGGCGCGGGGAGTCCTGCTGCTGGTCGGTCTGGACGCGGCCCTGGCGGACGCCGTCGGCGCCGACGGTCTTCACCTGCCCGAGCGCCGCGCGGATAGCGCCCCGGCCTTCAAGGCGGCGCGCCCCCACTGGCTGATCACCGGCGCCCTGCACGCCGGCGGCTCGCCGGATGCGCCGGGGTTCGACGCGCGCGTGCTGTCCCCCGTGTTTCCGGCGGGCGGAGCGTCGGCCGCGACGGCTGCTTTGGGCGTTGAGGCGTTCCGACGCTGCGCCGCGGCGTCTCCGGTTCCCGTCTACGCCCTCGGAGGCGTGGACGCTGGCAACGCGGACGAGCTGATCGGTTCGGGCGCGTGCGGTCTGGCGGGCGTCGGAGCGGTGCGGGCGGCTTTCGGGGGCTGACAACACCGTCGTCCTTCCAGGCGGGGCCGGCGCAGCGGGTCCGGAACCCGGACTGCGGTAGCCCTAGAACCGGAAGATCGATTCCAGCCGGAAGCGCGGAGCCGAGCGGCGCTCGGTCGGGGGCGCGCCCGCCGGATCGGTGTCGGTTTCGGCCAGACCGGCGGCGGCCCCGACGCGCAGGCGCGGGTTGACCCGGTAGTAGGCCCCGGCCTCGACGTCGCCCACGGGGCTCTCGCGGGTCTCAGGCTGGCTGAAGTTGAGGTCCAGACCCCAGCGGCCGCGCTCGGTGAAGCGCAGACGCGACGGTCCGGCGGCGCGGGCCGACTGGGCGTCGTTCAGGGACACGGCGGGGGCGCGGCTGCGGGCGGCCTGCGTCTGGGCCGACGCCACGTCGGCGACGGCGAGGAGCGTCAGCCCCGCGGTCAGTCCAGCGATGACGGCGCCGTTGCGCATGCCCTGCCCTTCACTCCGCCACGGCGTCGCCGCGCGGTCTTCCACCAGCAAGTAGACACCGCTGGTCAGCCCGGTCAACGAAACGGCGCCGCTGACCTCCAGTTCCGTTCGACTCTGCAGAGTCCTGTGGCCCCTGCGTCACGGCCCCGCCGCCGTTCGGGGCCGCGCCCCGGGGCGGTTACGGCGGGCGACGGCTGCAGGTTGCGTCTTCGCCTTGTCATCGCCCCTTTTCGCCGTGTTATAGAGCGTCGCTTCGGCTCCCGCGCGTTCGGGTTCAGCCAGCGCGTCGGTGGAACCGGTCCGCCGCACGTCACGACCGAATGGAGAAGTCTCTATGGTGCTGGTTCGCGGCGCGGCCCTCGCCCTGATCGCCTCGGGAGCCCTGCTGAGCGCCTGCTCGGCCGAGCGCCCCTTCGGCCCGACCGTCGGCGATGTCTTCGGATCCGGAAACACCAGCGTCTCGCGGGCGGCCGCCGCCCAGACCGGCATCGGCGTCAACGCCTTCCTGTGGCGCGCGACCCTCGACACCATGAGCTTCATGCCCCTGGCCAACGCCGATCCCTGGGGCGGGGTCATCAACTACGACTGGTTCATCGATCCCCAGACGCCCAGCGAGCGGTTCAAGGCCACGGTGTTCATCCTCGACACGCGCCTGCGCGCCGACGCCCTGAACGTCACCATCACCAAGGAAGTCCGCGACGCCTCCGGCCAATGGACCGGCGCGCCCGTGGCGGCCCAGACCGAGACCGATCTGGAGAACGCCATCCTGACCAAGGCCCGTCAGCTGAACCTCCAGAACGCCCGCTGATCCCGAAAGTCGGCCGGTTTCGGCCTTGGAATGCGGGCTGAATAAAACCTCCCCATCGGGCAGGCCCTTGTTCTAGGATTGGTGCATCGCAACAATCCCGACGGCTGAAGGAATCCCGTGGCCCGATACGAGCCCAAGACCGCCGAACCCCGCCAGCAGGCCCGTTGGGCGGCCGCCGACGCCTTCCGGACGCCGGCCGAAGCGACCGGGCGCCCGAAATACTATGTGCTGGAGATGTTCCCCTATCCGTCAGGGGCCATCCACATGGGCCACGCCCGCAACTACGTCATGGGCGACGTGGTGGCGCGGTCGAAGCGGGCGCAGGGTTTCGACGTCCTGCATCCGATGGGCTGGGACGCCTTCGGCCTGCCGGCCGAGAACGCCGCCATCGAGCGCGGCGTCCACCCCGGTGACTGGACCTGGTCCAACATCGCCGCCATGCGCGACCAGCTGAAGCTGCTGGGCCTGTCGCTGGACTGGTCGCGCGAGTTCGCCACCTGCGACCCGGCCTACTACGGCAAGCAGCAGGCGTGGTTCCTTGAGCTGTTCAGGCGCGGGCTCGTCTACCGCAAGGACTCGGTGGTCAACTGGGACCCGGTCGACAACACCGTGCTGGCCAACGAACAGGTGGTCGACGGCCGCGGCTGGCGCTCCGGCGCGGTGGTCGAGAAGCGCAAGCTGAACCAGTGGTTCCTGCGCATCACAGACTACGCCGACGACCTGATCGAGGGGCTGAAGGAACTGGAAGGCCGCTGGCCCGACAAGGTCCGCCTGATGCAGGAGAACTGGATCGGCCGGTCCAAGGGTCTGCGGATGACCTGGAAATGGGCCGGAGACGCGCCCGCCGCCGCGCCGGACGGACTGGAGATCTACACCACCCGGCCTGACACCCTGTTCGGCGCCAGCTTCATGGGCGTGGCCCCCGATCACCCGATCGCCCGGGCCATCGCCGAGCGTGACCCGGCCGCCGCCGCCTTCGTCGCCGAATGCCGCAAGGGCGGATCGACCCAGGCCGAGATCGAACAGGCCGAAAAGATCGGGTTCGACACCGGCCTGAAGGTGCTGCACCCGTTCGACGGGCGCGAGGTCTCGGTCTGGATCGCCAACTTCATCCTGTCGGAGTACGGCACGGGCGCGATCTTCGGCTGCCCCGCCCACGACCAGCGCGACCTCGACTTCGCCCGCAAATACGGCCTGCCGGTCATCCCCGTGGTCCGGCCCGAGGGCGCCGGCGACGACTTCGACGTGGCCGACGAGGCCTACGTCGGCCCCGGCCGCCTGTTCCGCTCCGACTTCCTCGACGGTCTCGACATCGAGGGCGGCAAGGCCGAGGCGATCGCCCGCGTCGAGGCGCAGGATCAGGGTCAGGGCGCGACCATCTACCGCCTGCGCGACTGGGGCGTCAGCCGACAGCGCTATTGGGGATGTCCCATCCCCGTGATCCATTGCGCCGCCTGCGGACCGGTGGGCGTTCCGGCGGACCAGCTGCCGGTCGAACTGCCGAAGGACGTGACCTTCGACACGCCGGGCAATCCGCTGGACCGGCACCCGACCTGGAAGCACGTCGCCTGCCCGTGCTGCGGCGGCGAGGCGATGCGCGAGACCGACACCCTCGACACCTTCGTCGACTCCAGCTGGTATTTCGCGCGCTTCGCCGATCCCACCGCCGACGAGCCGATCAACCGCGCCGCCGCCGACCGCTGGCTGCCGGTCGACCAGTACATCGGCGGGGTCGAGCACGCGGTCCTGCACCTGCTCTACGCCCGCTTCATCTCCCGCGCCCTCAGCGACGCCGGGCTGATGTCGGTCAAGGAGCCCTTCGCCGGCCTGTTCACCCAGGGGATGGTGGTCCACGAGACCTACCGCCGCGCCGATGGCGCCTGGGTGGAGCCGACCGACGTCGAGCTGACCAACGAGGCCGGCAAACGCAGCGCCCGCCAGCTTTCGACCGGCGAGAGCCTGACCATCGGCGACATCGAGAAGATGTCCAAGTCGAAGAAGAACGTCGTCGCCCCGCAGGAGATCGTCGAGGCCTATGGCGTCGACGCCGGTCGCCTGTTCGTCCTGTCGGACAGCCCGCCCGAGCGGGACGTGCAGTGGACCCCCGGCGGGGTCGAGGGCGCCGCCCGCTTCGTCCAGCGCGTCTGGGCCGAGGTCGACGGCTTCGATCCCGACGCGACAGGCGACGCCGCCATGGACGCTTCCCTGGTTCGCGATACGCACAAGGCGATCAAGGCGGTGTCAGAGGGTGTGAGCGGCTTCCGCTTCAACTCGGTCATCGCCAAGCTCTACGCCTTCGTCGCCGCTGTGCGCGATCATCACGGCGCCGGCGGCCCGGCCCGGCGCATCGCCTTGTCCGCCCTGACGCGCCTGATCGCCCCCTTCACCCCTCACTTGGCCGAAGAGTGCTGGACGCGGCTGGGCGAAGAAGGGATGGTCCTCGACGCCGCTTGGCCGGAGTACGATCCGGCGCTGGCGGCCGACGACGAGGTGACCCTGCCAATCCAGGTCAACGGCAAGCGCCGCGGCGAAATCCGCGTCGCGCGCGGGCTTGAACCGGCCGAGGTCGAGGCCATCGTGCTGGCCGACCCCGAGGTGCAGGCGCGGCTGGAGGGCCAGACGGTGAGGAAGATCGTGGTGGTCAAGGACCGCATCGTGAACCTGGTGGTGGCGTGATGCGCCGGGCCGCGGCGGTGCTCGCGCTGGCGCTTGCCTCGGCTACGGGACTATCGGGCTGCGGCTTCACGCCGCTTTACGCCAAAAGCGGCGCGGGCTCCGCCCTGTCGCGCATCGCTGTGACCACCCAGGACGACCGGCTGGGCTATCGGGTGCGGGAGCAACTCGAGGACGCCTTGGGCCGCGACGGCGCTCAGCAGCCGCTGTGGCGGCTGCAGACGACTATCGATCAGTCCCGCCGCCCGCTCGGCCGCCGCATCGACGACACGGCCACCCGCTACGAGCTGACGGTTCGCGGCGCCTGGGTCCTGACGCCCGTGGCCGGCGGCGATCCCGTGGCCGGGGTGGAGACGGTGACCACCACCTACGCCGCCGCCGACCAGCCCTTCGCCGCCATCGCCGCCCAGCAGGACGGGGAGGAGCGCGCCGCCGCCGAACTGGCCCGGCTGATCCGCGTCGACATCCTGCGGGCGCTGTCGGCGCGGTGAGACCAGCCCTCATCATTCCTCCCCCTTTGGGGGAGGGGGATCGCGAAGCGGTGGAGGGGGCGCGCCACATTCGCCTGCGTTCACTTCAAGCCCCCTCCACCATGCTTCGCATGGTCCCCCTCCCGCTGTGGGGGAGGAACAGGTGATCCTCGCCAAACGTCCTGAGGTCGATCGGTTCCTGTCGTCGCCAGACCGCTCCGTCCGCGCCGCCGTCATCCACGGCAAGGACCGCTCCGGGGTCGCGGAACGCGCGACGGTCCTGTGCAAGGCGATCACGCCCGACCTCAATGACCCGTTCAACGTCACCCTGCTGACCGAAACCGACATCGACGGGGACGAAGCGCGGCTGGAGGAGGCGTTGACGGCGCTCAGCATGATCGGCGGCCGTCGTCTGGTGCGCGTGCGGCTGGGCTCCGAGAAGGCGTCCATCGACAAGATGCTCGCCGCGGCCCTCAAGGCCCACGCCGATGGCGCCTACAACCCCGACGCCATGCTGGTCATCGAGGCCGGGGCGCTGGGCCGCGACTCCGCCCTGCGCAAGGCGGCGGAAGCGGCCAAGGAGGCGGTCGGCATCGCCTGCTACGAGGACGAGACCGGGGACGTGGCCCGGATGACCCGCGAGGCTTTGGCGACGGACAAGGTCGGCCTGACCGGCGACGCTCTCGACCGCTTCGTCAGCCGCCTGCCCCGTGAACGGGGCCTGATGCGGCAGGAGATCGAGCGGCTGGCTCTCTATATCGGTCCCGGCTCGGGCAAGACCATCGACGTCGAGGAGCTGGAGAAGCATCTGGGCGTCGAGGCCGACGCCTCGCTGCAGGACGCCGCCCTGCAGGCCTTCGGCGGCCGCCCGGCCCCGGCCCAGTCCGGTCTGCGCCGGGCTCTGGCCGAGGGCGAGTCGCCTGTCATGGCGGTGAGACAAGCCTCTATCCACCTCGGCAAGCTGCGCCGCATCAATGTGCTTCAGGCGAGCGGCGCGGGCGCCAAGGAGGCCGCCAAGGCGGCGGGCGTGTTCTGGAAACAGGAGGCCGAAATGCTGCGTCAGGCCCGCAGCTGGCGGCTGGAGGACCTCGACCGCGTGCTGGACAGCGTCAACGCCGCCGACATCGCCACCAAGACCACGGGCTCCCCCGACCAGCTGATCGCCGAACGGCTGCTGCTCGAAATCGCCGCCCGGGCGCGGCGGCTGGGGCTCTAGCCCGTCTCCTCCCCATCGCAGATGGGGAGGTGGCTCGACGGCGGCTCAGCCGGCGAGACGGAGGGGGCGGCTCGATGCATGGTGAGTGGCGATGGGTCGGTTGGCATCAGCGCCGCCCCCTCCGCCACGGCGCGAAGACGCGCCGCGCCACCTCCCCACGCGTGGGGAGGAGACACAGGAGCCGCGCTCCTAGCCCCGCTTCGACGCCTTGCGGAACGCCGGCTTGGCCAGCGAGACGTTGCGCGCCTTCTGGGCCTTCTCGTCGGCCCGGGCGCCGCCCTGCAGGTCGGTATGGGCGGCTCCGCCCCCGGCCTTCTTGGCGGCCAAGGCGCGCTTCATGGCTTCCGCGGTCGGATTGCTCGGCTTGTCGGTCATGGCCCCAGCCTACACCGTCCGGCTCAGCCGCGCATCAGGCGCCGGCACAGGTCGTCCAGCTGCTCCAGCGAGCCGTACTTCAATACCAGCTCGCCCTTGCCGCCGCGGTCCGCCAGCTGGACCTTCAGGCCCAATGCGTCTGCCAGATCCTGCTCCAGCGCCGCGGTGTCAGCGGAGCTGCTCGCCGCCTTCGCGCCAGAGCCGGGCTTCTTCGGCTTCGGACCTTCCGCCGAGCGGCGCGCCAGCGCCTCGGTCTGGCGTACGCTGAGGCCGTCCATATAGACCTTGTCCGCCAGATCGGCGGCGTCAGGCGCCGTGATCAGCGCCCGCGCGTGGCCCGCCGACAGTTTTCCCTCGCGCAGATAGTTCAGCACCCGGTCGGGCAGCTGCAGCAGACGCAGGGTATTGGCGACATGGCTGCGGCTCTTTCCCACCACGCCGGCGACGGCGTCCTGGCTGCGCCCGAACCGGTCCATCAGCACCCGGAAGGCCTCGGCCTCCTCCAGCGGGTTCAGGTCGGCGCGCTGGACGTTCTCGATGATCGCCACCTCGAACACGGCGACGTCGTCCATCTCCTTGACGATTATGGGCACGGTGTTCAGTCGCGCCAGCTGGGCCGCGCGCCAGCGCCGTTCCCCCGCGATGATCTGCCAGACCCCCTCCTCCCCCGGCTGGCTCCGGACGAGGATCGGCTGCAGCACCCCCTTGTCACGGATCGAGGCGGCCAGCTCGTCCAGATCGTCCTTGTCGAATGTCTTGCGCGGCTGGTCCGGATTAGGCTTGAGGCTCTCGATCGGGGCCATGCTTACGCCCGCGGGCGCGGGCGCGCCGTCAACCGGCGCCGCCTCGGCCACCTGTTCTCCCAGAAGGGCCGAAAGACCCCGACCCAGACCGCGTTGACGTTCGCTCAACTGACTGTTTCCATTCTTCTAATCGTCGTCATGCGGCCTGAAGTCGCCGCGATTTCTCGCGGGCGACCACTTCCCGGGCGAGCCGCAGATAGGCCTGGCTGCCGGCGCATTTAAGGTCGTAGATCAGGGCCGGTTTTCCGAACGAGGGCGCCTCGGCCACTCGCACATTGCGGGGAATGACCGCCTCATAGACCTTGTCGCCGAAATGGCTGCGCACGTCGTTCGCCACCTGCCCCGACAGGGCGCTGCGGCGGTCGTACATAGTTAGGACCAGCCCCTGGATCTCCAGCGTCGGGTTCAGGCTCTGACGCACCATCTCGATGGTCTTCATCAGCTGGGTTAGGCCCTCGAGGGCGAAAAACTCGCACTGAAGCGGCACCAGCACCGCGTCCGCGGCCGCCATGGCGTTCAGCGTCAGCAGGTTCAGCGACGGCGGGCAGTCGATCAGCACATAGTCATACCGGGTCTGCCCCTCCGCCCCTTGGCCGGCGAGGGCGTCGCGGAGTCGGAACGAGCGACGGTCGGCCTGGCTCAGCTCGATCTCGACGCCCGACATGTCGGCGTCCGCGGGCAGGATGTGCAGGCCGGGCACCGTCGTCTGAACCGCGGACTCGTCGACGGAGCGGCCGTCGACGATGACGTCGTAGATGGTCACCCGCCGTGTTTCACGTGGAACACCGAGACCCGTCGAGGCATTGCCCTGCGGATCCATGTCGACGATCAGCACCTTCTCCCCGATCGCCGCCAGCGCCGTGCCGAGGTTGATCGCGGTCGTCGTCTTGCCGACTCCGCCCTTCTGGTTGGAGACGGCGAGCACGCGGGTCCGGTTCTGGGGCGGCTTACCGGCTGCTGACACGCTTGAGGCTCCGGACGGAAACAATACGGCCGCGCGGGTCGCTGCGCGAGACGGAGAGGTCGCTATCGAACTGCCAGACCTTGCGGGCGTCGATCAACTCAGCCTCGGCCTTTTCCCCCTTGAGAAACAGCCCCTGTGCGCCCCGCTGTAGATAAGGCTGTGCATAGCCGAGCAGCCGCTCCATCGGGGCCACCGCGCGGGCGGTGACGACGTCGACCCTGAGCTTCTGTTCCTCCGCTCGGCCGTTGACCACCGTGGCCGGCAGATCCATGGCCTCCACCACCTCCTGCAGGAACCGGCAGCGCTTGCCGAGGCTGTCGATCAGCCAGACATGGGCGTCGGCGCGACCCTTGAGCAGGATCGCCAACACCACGCCCGGAAAGCCGGCGCCCGCGCCGAGGTCGGCCCAGGTCTTGGCGTGCGGCTTCATCTCCATCAGCTGGGCCGAGTCCCAGATGTGGCGGTTCCAGACGTCTGGCAGACTGTCCGGCCCGACGAGGTTCATTACGGCGTTGGCTTCGGTCAATCGATCAACGAAGGCGTGAAGGTCCGCCATCTGGGCGGAGGGGGCGCCGGTCAGGGTTTGGTATTCGGCGGGAGTCACAGTCCTGTCTCCTCCCCACACTGTGGGGAGGTGGCGCGCCGCTCTTGCGGCGTGACGGAGGGGGCGGCTCCGGCGGCGGGCGCCCCTCCACCGCTTCGCGGTCCCCCTCCCCCCGGAGTGGGGAGGAGACGGGTCGCGTCAGCCCTCACGCCGCGACCTTCGTCCGCTTGACGTGCGACAGCAGCGCCGTCAGCGCGCCCGGCGTCATGCCCTCGATTCGGCCCGCCTGCCCCAGCGTGCGCGGCTGGATCAGGGTCAGCTTCTCGCGCACCTCGTTCGACAGGCTGCCGATGGCGGCGTAGTCGAGGTCGACAGGGATCGCCAGCGCCTCCTCGCGCCGCAGCGCCTCGGCGTCGGAGGCTTGGCGGTCGAGATAGCCGGCGTAACCGGCGTCGATTTCGACCTGCTCCCGCACCTGCCGCGGCCACGACGAGATCTCGGGGCGATGGCCGACGAAGGTCTCCAGCGTCACGCCCGGGAAGGCCAGCAGGTCGCGAATGGAACGGCGCTGGCCGTCGGCGTTGACGGCGATGCCCAAGGTGCGGGCTTCCTGGGGCGTGAAGAGTGTTTCACGTGAAACGCGACCGGCGTTGGCGAGCAGGTCGCGTTTCGACGCGAATCCAGCCGCGCGTTCAGCACCGACAATACCGGCCACGATCGCCAGCGGCGTCAGTCTCTGATCCGCGTTGTCCGCCCGCAGCGTCAGCCGGTATTCCGCCCGACTGGTGAACATCCGGTAGGGCTCGGTCACGCCGCGTGTGACCAGATCGTCGATCATCACGCCGATGTAGGCCTGGTCCCGCCCGAGCACGATCGGCTCGGACCCCGCCGCCGCACAGGCCGCGTTGAGCCCTGCCAGCAGCCCCTGCGCCCCCGCCTCCTCGTAGCCGGTCGTGCCGTTGATCTGGCCGGCCAAATACAGGCCGGGCCGCTTCTTGACCTGCAGCGCCGGCGTCAGTTCGCGCGGATCGACGTAGTCGTATTCGATGGCGTAGCCGAAACGGAACACCTCGACCGCCTCCAGCCCCGGGATGGTGCGCAGGAAGGCCGACTGCGTCGCATCCGACACCGAGGTCGAGATGCCGTTCGGATAGACGGTCGGATCGTCCAGCCCCTCAGGCTCAAGGAAGATCTGGTGCGAGGTCTTGTCGGCGAACCGGACGACCTTGTCCTCGATCGATGGGCAGTAGCGCGGACCGCGGCCTGACAGATGGCCGCCGTAGACGGCGCTGTCGCCGAGGTTCTCGGCGATGATCCGGTGCGTCTCGGCCGTCGTGTGGGTCACGCCGCAGGCGATCTGGGGCACGTCGATCCGGTCGGTCAGAAAGCTGAACGGCACGGGCTCGGCGTCCGCCTCCTGCATTTCCAGCCGGTCCCAGGCAATGGTGCGGCCATCTAGTCGCGCGGGCGTGCCGGTCTTCAGCCGCCCCATCTGCAGGCCTGCGCCGTACAGGTCGGCGGCGAGACCGGTCGATGGAGCCTCCCCGTGCCGCCCGGCTGGAATGCGCTGGTCGCCCTTGTGGATGACGCCGTTGAGGAAGGTGCCGGTCGTCAGGACGACCGCGGCTGCCCGGAGCTCGACACCCTCCCCGGTCACGACGCCGACGACGCGACCGCCGTCGAGCACCAGGCTCTCGGCCGTACCCGCCATCAGCGTCAGGTTGGGCGTCTGCGCCAGTTCGGCCTGCATGGCCTCGCGGTACAGGCGGCGGTCGATCTGGCTCCGCGGGCCCTGCACCGCCGCCCCCTTGGAGCGGTTCAGCAGCCGGAACTGGATGCCGGCCTTGTCGCCCAGCCGGCCCATCAGGCCGTCCATCGCGTCGATCTCGCGCACCAGATGGCCCTTCCCCAAGCCGCCGATGGCCGGGTTGCAGGACATCTCGCCAATGGTCTCGAGCTTCTGGGTCAGCAGCAGGGTCGCCGCACCGGCGCGCGCGGACGCCGCCGCGGCCTCGCAGCCGGCGTGACCGCCGCCGATGACGATGACATCGAAGTTCAGCATGGGAGCGGGGACATAGGCGAAGACGGCCGAAAAAGCCACCGGGGCCGTTGCGCCCCTCCACCGCTTCGCGGTCACCTCCCCACTTCGTGGGGAGGTGGCGCGGCGCGCCGTCGCGCCGTGACGGAGGGGAGCCGCGCCTCTACTTCCCGATGCAGAAGCTCGAGAACACCTCGCCCAGAATATCCTCGACCCCGATGTTCCCCGTGACGCGACTCAGGGCGTCGGCGGCGCGGCGCAGGTCGTCGCCGGCTATCTCCGGCGCGACGTCCAGGGCGCGGCGGCCGGCCTCGACCGCCGTCAGCGCCTCGGTCAGCCGACGGCGGTGGCGCTCGCGCGTCACCGCGGGGAAGTCGGCGCCGGACAGGTCCCGCGCCAGTCGGGCCGCGATCCAGTCGTGCAGGGCGCCCAGGCCCTCCCCCGTCGTGGTGGACACGGCGAGGGCCTCGCGGTCCGCCGTCG
>NZ_DASWNO010000168.1:0-17690 GCF_036399195.1 Brevundimonas sp. | reverse complement strand
TCGGTCTCGGTCAGGGGGTCACCGCTTGCGGAGCTCTGAGGGCTTGTGCGCCGCCTTGGCGCCGGTCTTGTCGCTCTGGACGATATACTCCGGATCAGCCTTCGACGCCGCTGCCTTGTGGCCCTTGATCTGCGTCGGGCTGGTGATCTTCTTGACGACCTTGCCGTTCGACGAGCCCTGGCTGTGGTCCCAGCTGACCTTGTCGCCGGACTTGAGGGACTTCGCGGTCATCGGATCGGCTCCTCCGACGGCGTCTCCGCACCGTCCAGCACGCGCCGCATCAGCTCGGGGTCGATCAGGATCGGCGCTTCGCAGAACCTGATGATCCAGCGCTGAACCAGCGCCTGTGTTTCGGTATCCAAACGGTGTCTCCGGAGCCTGCACGCCCTTCCGACCCTCACAACCCTGCGACCGCCGTGTGGTTCAGCTTGGCCGTGGAGAACTTCTTCAGCTGGGGCACGGGCGCCACGCTCCTGACCTTTGCGCCCGTCGCGGGGCCCGGCTATACCGCCCGCCTTATCTCCCCATCCCAGTCAGAGGCGAACACCGCATGGCCAAGATCAAGGTCGCCAACCCCATCGTCGACATCGACGG
Organism: Brevundimonas sp.; assembly: GCF_036399195.1. Lineage (GTDB taxonomy): Bacteria > Pseudomonadota > Alphaproteobacteria > Caulobacterales > Caulobacteraceae > Brevundimonas. The sequence continues at coordinate 17,096 of NZ_DASWNO010000168.1, read as the reverse complement.
CGACGAGATGACCCGGATCATCTGGCAGATGATCAAGGACAAGCTGGTCTTCCCCTTCCTCGACCTCGAGCTCGACTACTACGACCTCGGCATGGAGAACCGCGACGCCACCGACGACCAGGTGACGATCGACGCGGCCAGGGCGATCCAGAAGCACGGCGTCGGCGTCAAGTGCGCCACCATCACCCCGGACGAGGCGCGGGTGAAGGAGTTCGGCCTCAAGAAGATGTGGAAGTCGCCGAACGGCACCATCCGCAACATCCTCGGCGGCGTCGTCTTCCGAGAGCCGATCATCTGCTCGAACGTGCCGCGTCTGGTGCCCGGCTGGACCCAGCCGATCGTTGTCGGCCGTCACGCCTTCGGCGACCAGTACAAGGCGACGGACTTCCTCGTCCCCGGCCCGGGCAAGCTGACCATGAAGTGGGTCGGAGCCAACGGCGAAGAGCAGAACTACGAAGTGTTCGACTTCCCCTCGGCCGGCGTCGCCATGGGGATGTACAACCTCGACGACTCGATCACCGAGTTCGCCCGCGCGAGCTTCGCCTTCGGCCTGGGCCGGAATTTCCCGGTCTATCTGTCGACCAAGAACACGATCCTGAAAGCCTATGACGGGCGATTCAAGGACATCTTTCAGAAGGTGTTCGACGAGGAGTACGCCGACAAGTTCAAGGCCGCCGGCCTCACCTACGAGCACCGCCTGATCGACGACATGGTGGCCGCGGCCATCAAGTGGTCGGGCGGCTTCGTCTGGGCCTGCAAGAACTACGACGGCGACGTGCAGTCCGACGTGGTGGCGCAGGGCTTCGGCTCACTGGGCCTGATGACCTCGGTGCTGATGACGCCGGACGGCAAGGTTCTGGAGTCGGAGGCCGCGCACGGCACCGTCACCCGCCACTACCGTCAGCACCAGAAGGGCGAGGCGACCTCGACCAACTCCATCGCCTCGATCTACGCCTGGACCCGCGGCTTCTCGCACCGGGCCAAGCTGGACGGCAACGCCGATCTGGCGACCTTCGCCGACACGCTCGAGCGCGTCGTGGTCGAAACGGTCGAGGCCGGTCACATGACGAAGGACCTGGCGCTGCTGGTCGGCGATCAGCAGGGCTGGCTGACCACCGAAGGCTTCCTCGACAAGGTGGCCGAGAACCTGACCAAGGCCATGGCGGCCTGATCTTTCACACGCGACACTGAACGGGGCCCGTCCGGCTGACGCCGGGCGGGCTTTCGTTTGGGCGGTAACGGCGTTCGCGCGTTGTGCGGGGGCAATCGGGGAGTCGGATCATCAAGAAGCTGTTCGGCAATCTGCTGGTCGCCGCGTTCGCCTTCGCCGCGATCAGCTACTTCGCGGCGCCGGCGGTGGGCTTCGTCGCCATCCGCTCGGCGGCGGATGCGGGGGATGTCGGCGGGCTGACCCGGCTGGTCGACTTCACCGCGGTGCGGCAGTCGTTGCGGCCGCAACTCGACGGCGAGCCGGCGCTCCGAGCGCCGGCGCCGTCGTTTCTCGACGATCCGATCGGCGCGGTTAGGCGTCGGCTGGAGCAGGCGGGGCCGCGACCGGCGGCGGCGCCGGACGTTGACAGCTATCTGTCGCCCCAAGCCCTTGCGGCCCTGACGCGGGGGGAGGGCCGTCGCGCCAATCAGCAGGCCCGGGGGACGGGGAGCGCGATGCCGCGGCCGGTGTTCTGGAGCGTCAACCGCGCGCGGATGGCGGTGAACGGAGACGGCGGCGCGCGGACGGTCTTCACCTTCGAGCGGCGCGGGCCGTTCGAGTGGAAGCTGGTCCACATCGGGATTCCCGACCGCGCCGCGCCGACCCGCGCCGCCAGCCCGACAGAAGGGCGCTGAAGCAGCGCTGGCGTCGGGGTCTCGACTCGGGCAACCGTGGCCGTTGGTAGGCGTTGCGTCGCCGGAGGGTCGGCATGAACAGGAAGAAGATCGTCGTCGGCGTGGCGGTCGCGGCGCTGGTTGTGTTCGTCGCCGCCTGGGCGGTCGCCCCCGTGCTGGCGGCGCAGTCTCTGGTCCGCGCGGCCAAGGCAGGTGACGAGCGCAGGATCGAGTCGCTGGTGGATTTTCCGTCGCTGCGCACCAGCCTGAAGGAAGAGCTGAACGCCGAACTGATCGACCGCATGCGCCGCGACCCGCGCGTGGTCGAGAGCGGCCTCGGCGGGCTGGGCATGATGCTGGCGCCGATGCTGCTGTCCGGCGCGGTCGAGACCCTGGTCACGCCGGAGGTCGTGGCCAACATGGTCGTGACCGCCGAGGCGCCCGACCCCTCGCGCCCCTCCGATCCCGATCCGGCGGACAAGCAGGACACGGACGACATCCACCAGTCGTGGGGCTATCGCAGCCTCAACCAGTTCGCGGTGACCCTGACCGACCGCGACCGGCCGGACGACCGGCTGGCCCTGATCATGGTCCGCTACGGCCTGTTCGACTGGAAGCTGGCGGCGGTGGACCTGCAGAGCGGGCGGGCCGCTTAGCCCGCCAGCGCCGCCCGCACCGCCGCGAGACCGGCCTCCGCCTTCGAGCCGTCCGGCGCGCCGCCCTGGGCGAAGTCGGGTTTTCCGCCGGCGCCCTGTCCGCCCATGGAGATGACGGCCGCGCGGGCGAGGTCCGCCGCATTGACGCGCCCCGCCATGTCGCTGGTCACCGCCACGGTGACCGCGGCCTTGCCGTCGGTCACGCCGATCAGGACGACGACGCCGGAGCCGACCTGTTTGCGGAAGTCCTCGGCCACGCCGCGCAGGCCCTTGCCGTCGACGCCGTCGAGCACCCGGGCGATCAGCTTCACGCCGCCGATCTCTTCCGGCGCGGCGTTGGCCGACGCGCCGCCGCCGCCGAGCGCCATCTGCTTCTTAAGGTCGGCGACCTGCTTCTCCAGCGCGCGGACCGAGCCGGTCAGCGCCTCGACGCGCGCGGGCACGTCGGCCGGCTGGACCTTGAAGGTCTGGGCCAGCTTCTTCGCCACCCCGGCCTGGGCCAGCAAATGTTGGCGCGCGGCCTCGCCGGTCAGGGCCTCGATGCGGCGCACGCCCGCGGCGATGCCGCTCTCGGAGACGATCTTGAACAGGGCGATGTCGCCGGTGCGGGCAACGTGGGTGCCGCCGCACAGCTCGACCGAATAGGGCTTGTCCGCCTCGGTCAGCGAGCGGCCGAGCGTAAGCACGCGGACCTCGTCGCCGTATTTCTCGCCGAACAGGGCGACGGCGCCGGCCTCGATGGCTTCCTGCGGGGCCATCATCTTCGTCTCGGCGGGCAAATTCTGGCGGATGACGGCGTTCACCTCGTCCTCCATGCGCGCCAGCTCGTCCTCGGTCACCGGGGCGTTGTGGCTGAAGTCGAAGCGCAGGCGCTCGGCGTCGACCATCTGGCCCTTCTGGGCCACATGCCCGCCCAGCACATTGGCGAGGGCTTTATGCAGCAGGTGCGCGGCCGAGTGGTTGGCGCGGGTGGTCAGACGGGCGTCGTCCTTGACCCGCAGCTGAACGCGGGCGCCGATCGCCAGCTCGCCGGACGTCACCTCGACGCGGTGGCCGAACAGGTCGCCGGCGTGCTTCTGGACGTCGAGGACCGTTCCGGAGCCCTGCTGACCATGGGCGTCGGTCCATTCGATCTCGCCGCGATCGCCGGCCTGGCCGCCGCCCTCGCCGTAGAAGGGCGTCTGGTCGAACAGCACCTCGGCGGTCTCGCCGGCGCCCAGTTCATCGACCGAAGCGCCGTCCCGCACGATGGCCAGCACCTCGCCCGAGCCGTCGACGGCGTCGTAGCCGGTGAAGACCGTCGGCCCCAGCCGGTCGCGCAGCGCCAGCCATTCGCCGGCCGACGCCGTCTGGCCCGAACCGGTCCAGCTCTCGCGCGAGCGGTTGCGCTGTTCGGTCATGGCGGCGTCGAAGGCGTCGGTGTCGACCGTGAAGCCGCGCCGCCGCGCCTCGTCCTGCGTCAGGTCGAGCGGGAAGCCGTAGGTGTCGTACAGGGTGAAGGCGGTCTGGCCCGACAGCACGCCGCCTTCGCCGAGGTCGCGCGAGGCGTCCTCCAACAGGCCCATGCCGCGGCCCAGGGTGGTGCGGAAGCGGATCTCCTCCTGCTTCAGCGTGTCGGTGATGAAGGCCTCGGCCCGGCGCAGTTCCGGATAGGCCTCGCCCATCCCGGCCACCAGCGTGGGCACCAGACGGTGCATCAGCGGATCGGCGGCGCCCAGCAGGTGGGCGTGGCGCATGGCGCGGCGCATGATCCGGCGCAGCACATAGCCACGGCCCTCGTTCGACGGCGTCACGCCGTCGGCGATCAGGAAGGACGAGCTGCGCAGGTGGTCGGCGATGACGCGGTGGCTGGGCTGGCGCTCGCCCTCGGCCTTGGTGCCGGTCGCGTCTTCCGAGGCGGCGATCAGGTCGCGGAACAGGTCGATCTCATAGTTCGAGTGCACGCCCTGCAGCACGGCGGCGATCCGCTCCAGGCCCATGCCGGTGTCGATCGAGGGCTTGGGCAGCAGGGTGCGGCTGCCGTCGGCGGCCTGCTCGAACTGCATGAAGACGTTGTTCCAGATCTCGACGAAGCGGTCGCCGTCCTCGTCCGGCGATCCGGGCGGGCCGCCGGGGATGTGGTCGCCGTGGTCCCAGAAGATTTCGGTGCAGGGGCCGCACGGGCCAGTGTCGCCCATCGACCAGAAATTGTCCGAGCCGGCGATGCGGACGATCTTCGACTCCGGCAGGCCGGCGATCTTCTTCCACAGGTCGAAGGCCTCGTCGTCGTCGATATAGACGGTGACCATCAGGCGCGACGGATCGAGCGCGAACTCCTTCGTGCACAGGTTCCAGGCCATTTCGATGGCGTGGGCCTTGAAGTAGTCGCCGAACGAGAAGTTGCCCAGCATCTCGAAGAAGGTGTGGTGGCGCGCGGTGTAGCCGACGTTGTCGAGGTCGTTGTGCTTGCCCCCCGCCCGGACGCATTTCTGCGAGCTGACGGCGCGCTTGCTGGCCCGCGTCTCCTGCCCGGTGAAGACGTTCTTGAACGGCACCATGCCGGCGTTGACGAACAGCAGGGTCGGGTCGTTCTGCGGCACCAGCGGCGCCGACTGGACCTTCTCGTGCCCGTCGGCGGCGAAGTAGTCGAGAAAGGTCGAGCGGATCTGGTTGAGGCTGGTCTGGTGGGTCATCGCGGGCGGTCGTTTCGGGGGGAGCGAAAAGGAAGCCGCCTTCTACAGGGCATTGCGCCCCTTTGCATCACCCGCCCGTGATCGGTCGGGCTTCACGCGGCGCGGTCGCCGGAACCCAGCATTCGACGCGTGATCCAGGCGATCGGAAGGCCGACGGCGACGATGTGGACCACGATGGGTTCCAGCGCGGACATCAAGTCGACCGGGCCGCTGACCGGCGAGGCGGACAGGGGAACCACGACGAACGCCATCACCAGCCACACCGCGACCCCGAACACCGCGCCGACAGGCAGCCAGGACCGCCGCAGCGACGGCGCGACGGCGGCGGCCGCTACGAAAATCACGGCGACGACCAGCATGATGGCGAAATGAGCCCCCAGACCGAGCCAGGCCGTCGGCCAGCCGCCACGCCAAGCCTCGGGGCCCAGCAGCCCGCTCGCGACCGCCTGCAGCACCGCGCGGGCGGGGACCTCGAGGTTGGTCAGGATCGCCGCCGAGATATCCAGCGCCCCGGCCAGCAGCCCGGCGTAGAGCGCGGTCCGGGCGAGGACGAGGGTCGAGGGCAGGGGGTCGGCGGGCGGGGGCGAGATCATGAGCGGCTCTCCGGATGAAGGAGCCTCCGCTAGCTTTGCCGTTTCAGCAAGCGGCGTGTGGAGCCCGGCGGGCGCCGGCGTCGTTCCACCCCGCGGCTCTTGAGGGCCTGTCGACCGGCCTCGGCGCGTCAGTCCGTGCTGACCTCGTCTACGGCCGCCTCGTTCTCGGACAGCAGGTCGTCGAGGGCGTCGATGATGGCGTCGATCTGCTCCGGGGTTGCGGTGACCACCATCGACCCGCCGCCGCTGCCTTCGATCTCAAGCAGATAGCCGTCGGGCGTCTCCGACAGGGTGAACTGGCTTAGGGACTGGACCTGATTGTCGGCCATGGGCGGCGCTCCGGGTTCTTGATGAAGCCGACAACCGATGCGCCCGCCTAAGGTTTCGCGCATCAGAAAATGGCCGCCCGACCCGGGTGGGAGTCGAGCGGCCGCTCCGTCCGGCCCGGCCCCGCGGGGGTCGGATGGCGGGTCGCGGGACCCGGCCGGAGAAGAACTCCTCCCCCGTCGGGGGAGGGGGACCACGAAGTGGTGGAGGGGGCTTATGGCAGGCGCCGGCGTGGGAGGTCGGCCCCCTCCGTCACGGCGCGCAGCCGCGCCGCGCCACCTCCCCCGATGAGGGAGGATTCGGTCCTAGCCCTCCAGGTCCTGGCCCTCGTCGGGCTCAGGGGTGCCCAGCAGCTCGTCGGCGATCTTGGTCGTCGAGGCGCGGACGGCTTTCTCGATCGAGTCGGCGACGTCCGGATTGGCCTTGAGGAAGGCGCGCACGTTCTCGCGGCCCTGGCCGATCCGCTGGCTGTCGTAGGAGAACCAGCTGCCCGACTTCTCGACGATGCCGGCCTTGACCCCGAGGTCGATGATCTCGCCCAGCTTGGAGATGCCCTCGCCGTACATGATGTCGAAGATCACCTCGCGGAACGGCGGCGCGACCTTGTTCTTGACGACCTTGACCCGGGTGGTGTTGCCGACCACCTCGTCGCGGTCCTTGATCGCGCCGGTGCGGCGGATGTCGAGACGGACCGAGGCGTAGAATTTCAGCGCGTTGCCGCCCGTCGTCGTCTCGGGCGAGCCGTACATGACGCCGATCTTGTGCCGAATCTGGTTGATGAACAGCACGATGCACTGCGACTTGTTGATCGAGGCCGTCAGCTTGCGCAGGGCCTGGCTCATCAGGCGCGCCTGAAGGCCGGGCAGGCTGTCGCCCATCTCGCCCTCGATCTCCGCGCGCGGCGTCAGGGCGGCGACGGAGTCGACCACGACGATGTCCACGGCGCCCGAGCGCACCAGGGTGTCGACGATCTCGAGGGCCTGTTCGCCGGTGTCAGGCTGCGACACCAGCAGGTCGTCGAGATTGACGCCCAGCTTCTGGGCGTAGCCGGGATCGAGCGCATGTTCGGCGTCGACGAAGGCGGCGGTGCCGCCCGCCTTCTGGATTTCCGCCACGGTGTGCAGCGCCAGCGTGGTCTTGCCTGAGCTTTCCGGCCCGAACACCTCGATCACCCGCCCGCGCGGCAGGCCGCCGATGCCCAGCGCCATGTCGAGGCCCAGCGAGCCGGTCGAGACCGACGGAATCGTCGCCAGTTCCGCTCCGCCCTTGCCGAGCTTCATCACCGAGCCCTTGCCGAAGGCGCGGTCGATCTGGGCGATCGCCGCCTCCAGAGCCCGCTGCTTGTCGCCGTCGTCCTTGCCCACCAATTTCAGATTCGCCTGTGCCGCCACCTTGCCGCTCTCCCTTGCCATGATTCCCGTTCGAGACCCTGGGGAGAGGCCCGCCGTCGGTCCAATGACCGTGACCCGCTCCCGTGCGAGGCGGACTATGTGCATGGTTTGTTCTCGTTGCCAATATGTTCTTCTCGGTCCGTGTGTGAGAGGGCTGCGGCTGCGACCGTTACTGACGTGGATCAGCCGGGTCGGCGCCAGGCCACGATGCGGACGGTCGAGATCTGCACCGCCTCGCCATGCTGGTTCCGCGTCTCTGTTCGGGTGCGGATCATGCCTCGGTCAGGCCGGGAGGCGGAGGGCGTGATCTCCAGCACCTCGACGTGGACGGTCAGCGTATCGCCGGGGCGGGTCGGCCGGGGCCAGGTCGTCTCGCCGCCCGCGCCGACCAGCCCGCCCGCAAGCGGGAAGGCCTGCACCAGCATCCGCATGGTCAGCGCCGCCGTGTGCCAGCCGCTTGCGGCCAGGCCTCCGAACAGGCTGTCGCGGGCTGCGTCCTCGTCGAGATGGAAGGGCTGAGGGTCGAACTCGCGGGCGAAGGCCTTGATCTGATCGGCCGTCAGGGTGACGGGCTCGCTGACGAAGGTCTGGCCGACATGCAGGTCTTCGAGATAGAGCGGCGAGGGCGCCGTCACGCCCGCGCCTCGAACGGGTCGGACATGGGCTCGGCGACCCGCGCCCCCGCCGAAAGCCCGGCGCCGACGGCCAGCACGACGAGGGCCGCAATCAGCAAGGGCCGGGCCGAGCCGCGCTCGGGGTTGAACGGGCGGGCGAACATCAGGACCAGCAGCCCGAGCAGCGCCAGCACGCCGGGCAGGTCCATGCCGATCCCGAGGAAGACGGTGTGCGACAGGCTCATGATCCAGCCGCCCGCGAGCACAAGGGCGATCGCCGGCGCCGCGAGCGATCTGGCGCGCGTCAAGCCGGGATCGGCGAAGGCGGCGATCAGCGCAGCCAAGGCGGCGAACAGCCCCATCCACACGAACAGGAAGGCGGCTACCGGCGCCGCCGCCTGCGCCGCCGCCGCGACAATCAGGACCAGCCCGATGAGGCCGGTCCATCCGCCCCATGGCGTCCGGGCGGCGAGGCCCGGCGCGAGCGAGAGGCCGATGGCGACCACGGCGGCTCCGATCAGGATGGGGCTGACGCCGCTCAGTAGAAGCGCCAAAGCCGCGGCGGAGGCCACCGCTGAGGCGACCACGCCCCGGTCGAAGCGCGCGCGTCCCGCCAGCAGCAGCAAGGCCACGGCCAGCACCGCCAACGCCACGCCTGCTTCCATCCACGGGAGCCGCGCGAGCAGGGTGTAGTAGTCACCGTCGGCCACAGCCCGTCCGGCCAGCGACCGGACCGCGGCGGCGACGACCACGCCCGTGGTCAGGAACCACAGGCCGTCGATCATCCCCCGCCCGACATCCGCCGCCGAGAGCCCCGCCCGCGCGCGGGCCCGCCACAGGGTCAGGGCCAGCGCCGCGAAGGCCGTCGCCAGCAGGACCCAGCCGAAGACAGGCGGATGTCCGACGACGACCCGTCCGAACAGGTCGGCGTAGACGCGATCCTCGCCCGCGCGCGGCAAGGTCGGGCCACGCAACAACGCGTCGGCCGTCTCGAGCGTCTGCGAGCCGATGTGCTGTACGCTACCCACATCCAGCGCCTCGGGCGTGGAGGTCGGCGAGTGGTATTGGGCGGGCCGGCCGATGAAGGCGAGGTTGATCCCCTGGACCCCGCGCTCCTTCGGGATGGTGAAGTCGGTGCCGTTCGGCATCAGTTCGTAGACGAACACCGCCAGCGAGTTGGACGAGACGCCGCCGGTCGTCCGCCGCGCGATCCGGGCGAACAGGTCGATGGTCTCGGCGTTGCCGCGGCCGGTCTCGAACATCATGGCCCGGCCCCCGCCGCCGCGCGCCTCGAGGTTGACCACGGCGCCGATGCGGTCGCGTAGGGGGTGATCGCCCCAGAACGCCCGGGCGCCGTCGAGGCCCAGCTCCTCCGCGTCGGTCAGCAGGACCACCAAGGTGCGATCCGCCGGGCCTCGCGTCTGGATCGCCCGCACCGCCTCCAGCACAGCCGCGACCCCGGCGCTGTCGTCAGCCGCACCGGGCGAGTCGGCGGCCGTGTCGTAGTGCGCCATCAGGGCGACGGCGGGCAGGGCGGGGTCTCGCCCCGGCAGCACGCCGATCAGGTTGACCGCGCCGCGGCTCGCGGCGTCCGGCGCAGCCCCTTCGCGCGTCAGCCGACGGACCGCGCCGGGCGACAGCGGCCCCGTCTGCGTCGAGGTCTGCAGACCCAGAGCCTCCATGCGCCGCAGCAGATAGGCCTGGACCCGGGCATGCTCGGGCGAGCCCACCGGGTGCGGACGCCGCGCGATCTCGCGCACGTCGGCCATGGCCCGTGCGGCTGAGAACGCGGTCGCAGGAGTGTCTGCCGGCGCGGGGCGGGGGCTCTGCAGCGTGATGACCGCGAGGACGAGGGCGAGCGCCAGAGAGCCGAACAACCACAGCAGCCGCATCTTCATCCTCCCCGATGTCGGGGGAGCCTAGGAGATCGGCGGGGCGGGGGGAAGCTGGAGCCGCGTCGAGCTACGCGGCGCGGCGGATCGCGGACGGTGACTTGACGAACAGACCCTTGCGGCCGGCGACGGCGCGGAAGGCGAGGCTGTCTTCCGGCTGCTCCTCCGGGCCGAGGAACAGGCAGCCGTCATCGACCAGCCGGCGTTCCAGATTGTCGATCATGTCGCCGCGCCGTTTGGGATCGGCGTCGCTCAGCAGGTGGCGGCAGAAGATGACGTCGAAGCGGTGTGCGTCCGTGGGCGGCTCGGCCAGGTTGGCGCGGGCGAAATGCACCGCCGCACGCAGCTCGGCCCTGGCGATCCACGCCTCGTCGGTCTGGTCGAACCAGCGGAGCATGGCGCTGGCCTTCAGGCCTCGCTGGATTTCGAATCCGGTGTAGGCGCCCGAACGCGCCTTCTCCAGCGCGCGCTGGGACAGGTCGGTGGCGACGATCTCGGCCGCCACGCCTGCTTCCTGCGCGGCGATGGCCAGCGACCAGGCCTCCTGACCGGTCGAGCAACCGGCGGACCAGATCCGGATCGGCTCGCGCCCCCGCGCCTTGGCCAGGGCCGGCAGAAGCTCCAGCGTCAGGATGTCGAAACTGGCGCGGTCGCGGCGAAACCAGGTTTCCGGGTTCAGCAGGGCCTCGATCACGGCCCAGCCGAGCGACGCGACCGGCTTGGCCCAAAGGGCGGCCAGCATCGCGTCGACCGAGTCGAACCCCTCGCGGCGGGCGACGGGGCCCAGCCGGTGCTCGGCCAGCTTCATCCGGTCGCGGGTCAGCCGGAAGCCGGCGCGCGTGGCCAGCAGCGTCTGGAGGCGGTCGAAATCTTCCGGCGTCATCGCGGCGTCATGGGCTCAGACGGCCCCCACTTCCGCGAATTTGGATGTCAGGATTTCCCCGTCGAACGGCTTCATCACATAGTCGTCGGCGCCCGCGGACAGGGCTTCTGCGATCCGCTCGGCGCGCGTCTCGATGGTGCAGAACAGCACTTTGGGCGCCAGGCCGCCGGGCAGGGCGCGCAGGCGGCGCAGAAAGGTCATCCCGTCCATCACCGGCATCGACCAGTCCAGCAGGATGACTTCGGGAATCACGCCGCTGCAGAAGGCGAGAGCCTCCGAGCCGTCGGCGGCTTCGTCGACCTCGAACCCCAGGCCTTCGACGATGCGGCGCGCGACCTTCCGGATGATCCGGCTGTCGTCGACGATCAGACAGGTTCTGGGGGTCAAATCAGGATTCCGATACTGCGTCCCACAACGCCCGCGTGTGCGACTCGTCCATGATCGCCCGAGGCCGGTTAACGAGTCCTTGGGAAGGCCGCTTAAACCTCAGTTAGGCATCCGCGCGGACAGGACGACGCGGCCCTCCACGACCTCGACATCGAGCGCGCCTCCGGCGTCGTTCACGGTCAGCCACAACCAGTAGGGCTGGATCCACTGGCCGTGCAGGCCCTCGCTCAGAGGCTGGCCGGCTAGACCGGCTACGGCCTCGCCCTTCAGCCGCGCCCGATTGCCCTCGGCGACGCCGTCGATGATCATGTCTTCGCCGTCACGGCGGGTGGTGATCGTCGCCACGCCGCCCGACGGCAGGGCCGCCACGGTGAGATAGGCCAGATTCACCAGCGCCCGCGCCTGGGGCTTGGAATACTCTCCGTCCTCTACCCGCCACGTCAGCGAGGCGCGCCCGCCCTCGGTCAGGCCGGCGACCAGCTCGCCCAGCTCGGCCGCCGCGAACCGCTCGGCCGAGGCTGACGCCCCGAAAGCCACCCGGGCGAAGGACACAAGCGCGATCATCTTCTTCGCGCTGGCCTCGATCAGGCTCATGGCGTCGTCGCGCATGTCCTGCGCCGTCGGGTCCTTGAGCAGGTCGAGGCCCGAGCTGATCGCTCCGGCGGGGCTGATGAAGTCGTGGCACAGCTTGCCGGCCACGAGGGTGGCGAGGGCCTGCCCGTCGGGCAGGGCGGCGGCGGATGGATCGGTCATGGGGCCCCGGAGCAACAGTCGTTAACGGGCCGGACGCTGACCTGATTTGCCGGTTCGCGAAACCGGTCCGATGCTCTAATCCGGCTGCCATGACCCAACCCATGACGGCCCGGCTGGCCGACGATCTGGCCAGCGGCGCCTTGGCCGAAGCCTTGGCCGACATCGCCGAGGACGCGGCGCGCGTCATCCTGCCTTACTGGCGCAATAACGTCGTGGCGGAAGCCAAGGCCGACGAGAGCCCGGTCACGATCGCCGACCGCGAAGCCGAAACCCTGATACTCGCCCGGCTCGAAGCGCTCTATCCGGGGGTCCAGACCGTCGCCGAGGAAGCCGTGGCCGCCGCGGGCGCACCCGCGACGGCGGCGGACTGGTTCTGGCTGATCGATCCCATCGACGGCACCCGCGGCTTCGTGGAGGGCCGCGAGAGCTTCACCGTGAACATCGCACTGATCCATGAGGGCGCGCCGGTGGCGGGGGTGGTCACCGCGCCCGCCACGGCCGTGACCTGGCGCAGCGCCGCGCCGGGCGCCGGAGCCTTGCGCCGCCGGTTCGGCGAGGCATGGCAGGCCATCAAGGTTCGCGACCGGCCCGACGCCCCGATGGCGGTCGTGAGTCACAGCATGAGCGACGCCGAGGCCCGGCGGCTCGTCTCGCGGCACGGCTGCAAGCAATGGCAGGGGACCGACTCTTCGCTGAAGTTCTGCCTGATCGCCGAGGGCCGGTTCGACGCCTATCCGCGCACCGGAGCCACGTCGGAGTGGGACACGGCGGCGGGTCAGGCGGTTCTGGAGGCCGCCGGCGGGCGGGTTCTGGCCGAGGACGGCTCACCGCTGCGCTACGGCAAGGCCGGCTTCGCCAACGGCGGCTTTGTGGCCCTGGGCGGCTAGAGCCGCACCGACTCCGGCATCGCGAGCACCGCCTGCTCCATCAGGGCCGGAGCGCCGCACTCGCGGGCGGTCTCGATCGCCTCGGCCAGCATCAGGCCCACGGCGCGGGGGTGCGAGCCGGTCAGCCGAGCCTTCGCCAGCGCCAGCCGAGCCATGCCGATCTGGTCCGCGGCCCAGTCCACGGGCTTGACGGGCGCGGACGCGCTCAGACGCCGCCGCAACGCCGCTTCAAGACCGCTTACCGCCGCGACATCCGACACCGCTTCGGCGAGGCGGAGCTTCGCCTCCAGATGCTCGCCCCGGGCCAAGGCTCCCAGGATCAGGCCGGGCTCGGTGCTGAGTTGTTCCGCCATGGCCAGCTGGTCGAGGGGCAGGCGGTCGGAGCGCACCAGTTGAACCGCCACCCAGTCCAGCGGACTGTGATCGGGGGTGAACTGATCGGCGGCGGCCTCAAACAGCGCCATGCCCTGCTCCGCGGCGGCGGCGTTCTCCGCCAGACGGGCCAACGCCAGCAGGCCGGCCCCCGCCAACGCCAACGCCCGGGCGCGGGTCAGAGGCCGGTATTCCGGCGAAGCGGACTCGACGAGCACTCGCAGGTCGCGGCCCGCCTGATCCAGCAGCCGCCCGTCGCGGCGCATCACACCACCCTCCAGCGCCAGGGAGGCGCGATCCAGCCGGAGCTCGTCCGCGCCCTGCGGCGATAGGGACCGCGCCGCGTGAAGCGCAGCGTCGAGCAGGGCTGTCGCGTCGAGCAGCACCGATGGTTCGGCCGACAGCCGGGCGCGGCGGGCCGTCAATCTCGCGCTAACCGCGACGAGGGCGGCGCGGGTCGCCGGCTTCTCCGCCGCCAGCGACTTCAGGTCCGAGAGCGCGGCGGTCAGCGCATCGGGACCCCCGAACAGGTCGAACTGCAGCAGATGGGTCTCGGCGGCGCAGATCGAGGCCGTCACGCGCTGATCGGGCGTCGTGGCCTGACGCATGGCGTCGGAAGCGGCCGCACGGGCTCGATCCAGACTGGATCGGCGTCCGGTCCGGCGGGCGTGCTCTCGCCACAGCGCGGCGGCCCGGTTCCAGCTTGAGAAGGGGCGCGGGCAGGAGACGCGGCCCGCGTCGGTCGTTTCGCGCCGCGCCTCAGCCTCGACCAGATCGGCGCCGATCAGTTCCAGCCAGCCGAGATCCTCGCTTTCGCGCGCCTTCTCGAACAGCTTCCTCAGGTCGCGGCCGAATTCGAACATGGTGGCTGGCGCTCCGGACGTCCCGCTTCGGGACCCATCAGGCCGTCCCGCTGTACACGATGCAAACGCAGCGCCGCCCGGGCGGTTCGGCTTGGCGGTTCACGGTGTGGCCGCAGCCTTCGCTTCCGAACCGCGCGAGCCGACGTCGCCCGGTCAGTCGGCATATCGGCGGTAGCGAGCCTCGGCCTTGTGGACGCTGTGGTCGGTGGGATCGGCTTTCATGGCGCGATCGAGGAAATCGCGGGCCATGTTCCACTGCCGGGTCCGCTCGGCCTCGTCTTGCGCCGCCGCGCCCCGCTCGGTCGCCACATCTGCCATGAGCACCAGCCCCTCAACATGGTCGTCCTGAATCTCGAGCGCGCGAATGAGCGCCGTCTCGGCCGCGGCGGGGTCGCCCCAGCGCTTTTCCGCCCGGCCAAGGGCGACGAGAGCCAGTGGATCGTCAGGAAAACGGCGGGCGGCGGTCCGCATGGTTTCCAAAAGCGCGGGTCCGTCGATCTGGTCGGGATTCCACGAACGGGCGTTGATCGCCGGCAGCATCACCGCATCGGCGGCGGACGACAGGGTCGTCACCGTGATGACCGGGCTGATGGGAGGCAGGTCGAGCTTGCTGTAGGAGAGCCGCCCGCGCACATGGGCCCGCAGCTGGGCCGTCAGCTGTTCGGGAGTCATCGAATAGACGGCCTGCCAGGCTTCAGCAGGATCCTGGCCGCCGTTCACCGCGGTGACATAGGCGGACAGGTTACGTATCCGGCTCGTGTCGGACAGCAGCCAGTGGGTCAGGGCCCAGGATTGGGCGTAGTACATATTCATGCCGGTCTGGGTGTCGACCGCGAGCGGGCTGTCGGCCCGCAGCACGGCGTCCATCGGTAGCCAGCGGCCCTGTTGCAGGGCGTACAGCCGCCCCCGGTCGGGTAGGCCGAAGGAGGCCTCGCCGCGCTCCGTCACCGTCGCGGTGGCGAAATATTCTGCGAAGCCCTCACGGAACCAGCCCGGATACCGCATGTCACCGGCCCGGGCCATGACGTGATGGCTGTACTCGTGGAGCAGGATGTCGTCGCTCTCGCCCCGCACCAGTACGGCGAACACGTCGATATCGCTGTAGGAATAGTAACCGGCGATGCCGGGCGGAAGGCCGGGAATGGCGACCCGCAGCGCCCGGCCGTCGCCCACCAGGTAGACCGGCAGCCTGCGGGCCTCGGTGTCGCGCCCGACGCCGAAACGGGCCGTCAGCAGCGCATCGAACCGCTCCAGCTTGGCGATGTAGTCGCGCAACGACCGTTCCGAGCCGTCGCTGTAGACGACGAAATGCTGGCTTTCCGCGCGACGCCATTCGGCCGTGGCGGTCGCTGGCGCAAGCGCGCTGAGCGCCAGCGCGATAAGAAGACGGACGACTGGACGCAAAACGGAACTCCCCGAACCTCCGTCACAAAAGCCTGTTTTCCAGCGCGCGGTCCAGCCTCAGCTTGATTGAACCCACAGCCGGTGCGGCCGGCTTATCCCCGCTCCTTCGTCTTGGTGAAGGCCACGCTGGGGAACCGCTCCATCACATAGCCGGTCTCCCAGCTCGACTTGGCGAGGAAGACCGGGTCGTCGTCGATATCGCGCGCCATCTGGCCGCGGTATTTGCCCATGAAGTCCTCCAGATCCGCCTTGGTCCCGCCGATCCAGCGGGCCTCGGCGAAGGGGGAGGGCTCGAACAGAACCTCCAGCCCGTATTCCTCGCCCAGCCGGTCGGCCATGACCTCGAACTGCAGCTGGCCGACGGCGCCGACGATGAAGTCCGAGCCCATCTCGGGCCGGAACAGCTGGGTCACGCCCTCCTCGGCGAGGCCATCCAGCGCCTTCTTCAGGTGCTTGGCCTTGAGCGGGTCCTTCACGCGCACGCGCTGCAGGATCTCGGGCGCGAAATTGGGCAGGCCGGCGAAGCGGATCAGGCCGCTTTCCGACAAACTGTCGCCGACACGCAGGACGCCGTGGTTGGGAATGCCGATGACGTCGCCGGCGTAGGCGTCCTCGGCCAGTTCGCGGTCGGAGGCGAAGAACATGATCGGCGCGTTCACCGACAGCTGTTTGCCGGTGTTTTGCACCTTCAGCTTCATGCCGCGCTGAAACTTGCCCGAGGCCATGCGGAACATGGCGATGCGGTCGCGGTGGTTGGGGTCCATATTGGCCTGGACCTTGAAGACGAAACCGGTGACCTCGGCCTCGCCGGGCTCGACCGTCAGGGCGACAGGATCGGCGGCGTTGCGGGTTCCGGCGGGCGGCGCTTTCTGGGCCTTCATCGGCTTGGGCGGCGGGGCCCATTCCCCGATCGCGGCCAGCAGTTCGTCGATGCCGAAGTGGCGGAGCGCCGAGCCCCACAGCACCGGCGTCATGTGACCCTCGAGGAAGGACTGGCGATCGAAGGCAGGATAGCCGCCCTCGACGAGCTCCTGGGCCTCCATCAGGGCCTCGTGCTCGCCGGCCTCGAAATAGCGTCCGGCCTCCGTCAGCGGCAGGGCCTCGGGATGGGGCACGTCCTCGGCCGAGCCGGCGGGCTTGCGGGCGTAAGGCTGGAACTTGCCGGTGCCCATCTCGACCATGCCACGCAGGCGGGCGCCGCTCTCGGCGGGCCACCAGATCGGGGCGGGGTCCAACTGCAGGCGCGATGCGATCTCGTCCAGCAGGGCCATAGGGTCCTGGGCCTCGCGGTCAAGCTTGTTGATGAAGGTGATGATCGGAATGTCGCGCAGGCGGCAGACCTCGAACAGCTTCAGCGTCTGCGGCTCGATGCCTTTCGCGGCGTCCAGCACCATGATGGCGCAGTCGGCGGCCGTCAGGGTACGATAGGTGTCTTCAGAGAAGTCCTCGTGGCCCGGGGTGTCCAGCAGGTTGAACATCCGCGCCACGCCGTCGGCCGGCGTGTGCTCGAACGTCATCACGGAGGCGGAGACGGAGATGCCGCGCTCCTTCTCGATCTTCATCCAGTCGGACTGGGTG
>NZ_DASWNO010000167.1:0-8649 GCF_036399195.1 Brevundimonas sp. | reverse complement strand
GATCGACAGGCTGGCCTCGCCCTGACCCCCGAACTTCGAGCTGACCGTCAGGTTGCGACGCACCTGCCATTCGACGTTCACGGCCGCGCCGTTCTCGCCGCCGCCGATGATCTCCAGATAGACGTCGTCGGTGATGTAGCGCCCGCCGGCGACCGTCAGGCCCGAAGCCTCGCCCCCGAAGGACAGCCGGTCCAGACCGGCCAGTTCGCGCAGGTTGCCGATCACGTCGAAGCCCCCGCCGCCCGCCAGCGCCGCCACGCCGGCCGCCAGTTGCGCCGCCTCGAACCCGGACAGCTGGGACGCCGAGCGTCCGAACAGCACCTGCGACAGGATTTCGTCCTGAGGCAGCGCGGGCGTCGAGGTCAGTGCGATCTCCGGCCGCGCTGCCGTGCCCGTCACACGGATGGTCGCGGTCAGGGCCGGATCCTCGCGGGTCGCCTGCAGGTTCAGGCGGATCTGCTCCGGGTTGGTCGACAGGGTGACCGTTCCCCGCTCGTCGAAGACGAAACGCTTGCCCGCGAAGTCGTAGTCGCCGCGAACCACGCGCGCCGTCCCCGTCAGGATCGGCTGGCTGATCGTGCCGCGGACGCGGGCGTTGACGTCCATCTCGACGTTCAGCCCGCGGCCGACGACCCGGACGTCTCCACCCGGTGAGTTCAGGGCGATGTCGAGGCCGATCTGCAGACCCCGCGCGCGCCGCTCTTCGAGCTCGGGCGCATCGCCGCCCGGCTTGTTGATTTCGACGACCTCCATTCGGACGATGCCGTTGGAGCCGGGCGGATTGGCCTCGATCCGCGCCTCGTCGATGTCCATCCGGCCGGCCAGCATGATGTTGCCGTCCGTGGCGCGGGTGACGGTCAGGGGCCCCGACGCCGTGGCCTCGGCCAGGTCGTTGTCGATGATCCGGAAGCGGTTGAGCAGCAGCTGGAAGCTGGAGCCCGAACCTTCCCTCAGGCCGATGCGGCCATCGCCGGTCACCGAACCGCGCGCGCCGTCGGTCGCGCTGAAGGTCTCGATCACCCCGGTGGTGTCGTCGAAACGGCTGGCGAGCGTCACGTTCTCGAGCCGCAGACCGGTGGCGCTGTCACGGAAGGCTCCCTGCTGCAGGTCCAGGCGTCCGTTGATGCGCGGATCGGCGAGCGTGCCGGCGAGCGTGGCGCGGCCATTCACCTGACCCGACAGCGATCGTTCGCCGCCCGCCAGAAGGTCCCAGATCGGCTGAATCTGGCCCTGGATGGAGATGTCGCCTGACATGGGGCGGGTCCGGACGATCGCCAGACGGAGCGGGGCGGCGGAGGCCTCTACGGGCAGGGTTACGTCAGCCGTCGCCTGGACGGCGTCGGTATCCACCGCGCGCGCCTGAATCCTCAGACGGTCGTTGGCCAACACGGCTTCAAGCGTGCCGTCGACCGCAAGGCCGCGCGGCGCGTCCACGCTGCGGATGCCGTCAAACGCCAGGTTCGCCGAGCCGGACAGGTCGTCGCCGGCGCCGCGCAGCGACAGTTGGCCCGTGACCGCGCCGCGCAGGTCGGGCGCTAGCGCGCCGAGATCAACACGGCTCAGGTTTGCGTCGATGACCGCCGCGCGGGAGTCCTGCCGCAGTTCGCCGGTGAGCACGCCGCCGCCGAGCCCCAGATCGACGCGGACGACCCGCCCGTCGCCGTTGAGGGCGATCACCGCGGGGTTGCGCGTCGTGAAGGCGACTTCCCGCACCCGGCCCGAACCTTCGAGCAGAACCGACTGACCGCTGCCCTGGCGGGAGTAGACGCCGCCGCCGGTGAACGAGATCGGCGTGGCGCCGCCGATGTCCGTCGTCAGGGTGAAGGGCAGGCGCGCCAGGGTTCCGCGGCCGTTCAGGTCCAGCGTCCGGATCACCCAGCTCGATCCGACCAGCCGCACATTGCGCCCCGTCACGTCCAGGATAGCGGTCTCGGCTCCGTCACCGTCGGTCAGGCGAATGCGGCCCTCCGCGGTGCCGGAGGCGAGGAAGGCCCCGGGCCGCGCCGTGAAGGTCAGGTCGGCGCTTGAGGGGAAGTTGTTCGAGAGCGTGATCGCCCCCTGCGCGGCGACGCCGCCCGCGTTGACATCGAGGTCGGTCAGGCGGATGCGGTCGCCGCCGAGGAAGAAGGCCCCGGCGGCCCGCGCCGGGCCGTAGTTGGATCCTGCCGTCACCGCGATGCGGCCGTCGGACGAATCCGCGCCCTTGCGGAAGCTCAGGATCATGTCCGCGTCGGTCAGCACCAGCGCCCCGGCTGCGATCCGGCCGAACCGGGCCCGCAGATCGGCCCGCGGCTGCGCCAAGGTTCCGGTCAAGGCGCCGTTGCCCGTCATCGCCCCGTCTATCTCCACGGGGCCGACGCCGAAGGGGCCGCGCGCGTTCCAATTCAGGGCAAGCCGCAGCCGTCCATCGCCTTCGATTAGCCCCCGCGCGTTGGCGCTGCCTTGGGCCCCTGTCAGGGCGGCCTGCTCGACCTCGATCCGGCCCTGGTTGAGCGCCCCGGTCAGGCGCAGGCGCGGCGTCGGGCCGAGAAGACGGTCCAGCTCCGGCTGTCCCGTCGCCAGCCTCCGGCCGCGCCCGTCGAAGGTGAGGCGCCAAGGCTGGCCGGTCCGCGCCATGGCCGCCGTAAGCCGGCCGCCGAACGCGCCCTTGGCGCCGGGTCGTATCCGCGAGGCGTCGATGATCTGGATGTCGCCCCGGAAGCCGAGGCCGCCGGTCAGGCTCCGGCCGCCTGAGCCGGACAAGGTCAGGGCGCGGCCGGTCGCGTTGATCCGCTCCAGCAGGATGGCTCCGTCGCTCAGGCGGGCCGCCTCGAACGTCACGCGGGGTGTCGACCCAAGCAGGCCGCCGACAATCCCGGCGTTGGATCCGCCGGCCACGCGGATGTCGCCGTCGAGGTCCAGCCGTCCCAGGCGCATGGCCGCATTCAACGGACCTCTGAGGCGCCCGGCGCGGTAGCTGGACACTTCCGCATTCACCAGATCGACCGACCCGTTCAGCGTCCAGTTCACCGGCGTTCCGCTGAACCGACCCTTGTAGGCCCCGGCTCCTCCGGCGGGCCGTCCGACCAGCCGGGTGAGCGAGCGGGTGGTGACGTCGATATCGATGCCCGGGCTGCCCCGATCGCTCAGACGGATGTCGCCGCTGGCGCTGGCGTTCAGGTTGTCGGAGATCAGCCTCCAGCCGAGGCCTTGCAGTCCGTCGTCGTCGCTGTCTGGCACGGTCGCCAGGCCGAATTTGGCCGTACGTCCGACCCGTTCGGCGAACGGTTGCAGCAGGTCCGAGCCGGAGAAGTCGATGAAGCCGGAGATTCGGGTTCGCTCGTCGCCATAGCGGCCCTTGATCACCAGCGGGACGAAGTCGCCGGTCCGGACCATTGCGTCGATGACGGAGCCGTTGACGACGGCCGTGGCGTAGAAGGGCTGGTCGGGGGAGTAGCCGAGGGCCCCAGCGATGGGCCCGCCCTGCGCCTCATTGGCGCGCAGGTTCAGGCGAAGATCGGTGATCTCCTCCCCCAGCGTGGCGTTGACGCGCAGATAGTCGCCGGGGCGGCTGTTGCTGGCGGCGTTGACCAGAACGGATTTCGCGCCCCGACGCGGCGCGTTGGCCTCGCCCGTCAGACGCCAGCGGCCGTACTCCTGACTGAAGCCCTCCAGCAGTTCCACATCCGTGGAGAAGCGGTCGATGTCGACCGAGAGGGGCTGGGCTCCGGGCGGCGTGGTCGAGGCCTCGACCTTGGGGCGGCGTATCAGGCGCACGACCTGCGCTTCGACATTGGTGGCGTGAAAGCGGCGGGTGACGAGCGGCCACCAGTCCCAGTCGACGCGCACCCGTCGCGCCTCCAGCCACACTCCGTCCACGTCCGTGACCGTGACCCGGTCGATGGTGAAGTCGTCGAACAGGTCTCCGCGCACGCCTTCGACGTTGATCCGCCCATAGCGGCCAAGCTTCTTGCCGGCCACGAAGCTGGTGACCAGATCCCGGCCCGGCCCGGACAGCAGATACATCCGTCCACCGACGAGCGCGACCACCACAAGGGCGGCGAGAATGGCCAGTCCCAGACCGCCGAAAAAGGCGATCGCCTGCAGTCGCGTGCGCTTGCGCCGCTCGGCCTTGGCCGGCGTCTCCGCCGCTTCGGTGGGCGGCTCGGGGGGCGGCTCGGCGGTCAAAACGCCTGTCCGATGCTGACGTAGATCTGGAAGTCGGCGTCGCCCGGCCGCCGGTCGAGAGGGAAGGCGATGTCGGCCCGGATTGGCCCGAACGGCAGCTTGTACCGAACGCCCACGCCCACGCCGTAGCGCAGGTTGCCCAGATCCGGCGTCTCCTCGAACCCGACGGCGCCGGCGTCCACGAAGGCGACGGCCTGGAAATTGCGCCACACGTCGCGGCGAACCTCTACGGACCCTTCGATCAGGCTCAGCCCGCCGCGTGGCGTGTTGTCGGGTAGGCGAGGGCCGACGCCCTGATATTCGAAGCCGCGCACCGACCCGCCGCCGCCGGAATAGAACAGGCGGTCCGACGGGATCGTCAGCTCCTCGCCGCCGAGGATCGTTCCCAGCCGGGCGCGGCCGGCGATGACCGTCTTGGCGTTGTCCTGGAGCGGCAGATAGGCCGTGACCTGCGCCTCGGTCCGCAGGAAGAAGACAGTATCCTCACCCGCCACGGCGGTGGGCTGGGCCGAGACGGTGAAACGGTAACCCGTGGTCGGATCCAGCGGGTCGTTGGATCGGTCCAGGTAGGCGCTGCCCCGACCCGTCAGGATGACGAGGTTGCGCTGGATATCGAGCGGGGCCTGCGTGACCGGATCGAAGCGGTTTTCGTCGTACTGGCCGGCGTCGAGGCCGACGCCGTAGCTGATGTAGGAGGTCTTGCCGATCCGCTGCTGCAGGTCGGCCGACAGCGCCAGCGCCGTCCGGCGATAGGCGTCGGTGTCCTCGTTCAGGACGGCGGCCGACAGGCGCAGGGTCTCACCGGGCCGCCGCCAGTGCGGCAGGCTCAGATTGGCGCCCAGGCGGCTGTCCACGTCCGCGGCGCGCGCCTGGAACACCAGGGTGTCGGCGCGCCCGAAGCGGTTGTGCCAGGTCCAGATCAGGTCCACGCCCGACCCCTCGGCCGTGGAGAAGGTCGCCCCCGCCTCAAGGATGCGCCGGGGCCGGTCGGTCAGGGTGACGATGATCGGACGGTTGCCGTTCTCAAGCGTCTGGTCGCGCGGCGCCAGCGCGACGCCGACGCCATCGTAGACACCGGTCTCGAGCAGCCGCCGCTCCAGTTCGGCCACGTCTTCGGGATCATAGACCTCGCCCTCGCTCCAGGGCGCAAGCCCGGCGACCCAATCGGGATTGGTCGCCCCCTGCGTCTCCAGCCGCACGCCGTCCAGGCGGACCAGCGCTCCGGAATTGATCCGATAGTTGGGCTGTACGGTGAAGGTCGCGTGATCGACCACGACCCGTCTGGGCTCGGCCGCCGCGTCGGCATAGCCGCGGCGCGTCAGAACCGCGACGGCGCGGCCTTCGGCGGCGATGACCTCGGCGGCCCGGCCCGGCTGTTCCTGCTTGATCGCGACTTCCTGATCGGCTGCGATTTCCGCTTCTGGATCAGGCGCAGGAGGGGTCCACTGGATGTCCGGATTGGCGAGAACGAAACGCCGACCGGGCGTCACATTGACGATCGCGACCGGCGTCTCCTCGCCCTCGACCACGTCCTCGAGCGTCGACTGATAATAGCCCTCCGACCGCAGCAGAGCTTCCGCCGCTTCCATGGCGCCGCGGGCGCGGCGCCTCGCCTCGAACCGGTTTGACGGCGGGTCGTCGACTTCGCCGATGGCGCGGACCAGCAACGCACGCAGCTCGCCGTCCATCTCGCCCCGGATTTCAGCGCGCGGGTCTGCATGTGCGGCGGAAGCGAGAAGGGCGAGGCTCGCCGTGGTGGCGAGGAACAGGGCGGGCCGGGTCGTCAATCGGGATCCTTCGTCAGGGCAGGGCGGTCGCCGTCCGGGTGTCCGCCGGTGCGCCATCGGTCGGGGTCCCGATCAGTAGAAGAGGGTCTCGCTCTCGGGTTTGACGGATTCCTCGGACGTGCGCTTTTCCCCGGGAAGCGTGTCCGCCGGCGGCGTATCGACGGCGCTGGGCGCGGCGACCGGCGCGGCGGCGTCCTCCGCGGCGGGCGCGGCCGCATCCTCGACCACGACTTCGGCTGTTTCGCGCTCTTCATAGGCGTCCGGCTCGTCGCAAGCGGCGAGCGCAAAAGCTCCTGTCAGAGCGAGGCAAGCAAACAGTCGATTCATAGGCGTGGTCTCCCCCGGATCGGACTTGCAACGTCCAACCGGCTCCGCTGTTCCATACCGCCGAAAGCGGCGCGGGTCACCCTCGGCGCAGGCTTGGCCACCAACAGCCGGCGGGCGGCTGGCGGGCGCCTCCGGCTCAGCCCCAGAGGGCGATCGCCTCTTCGAGCCCAAGGGGTCCGGGCGGCGTCGCGGCCTCGACGAGAGAGCGGTTGAAACCGGGAGCGGGGGCAGGCTGCGGCGCCTCTCCGCTCAGGAAGGCGCCGCGCGCCATGTTGTGCGGATGCCTCGGGGCTTCGGCGAGGGACAGAACAGGGGTCACGCAAGCGTCCGATCCCTCGAAAGCGGCCGACCAGTCGTCGCGATCCCGGGTGGCGAACAGCACCTCGAAACGGCGGTGCAGCGCCGGCCAGGCCGCGCGGTCGTACTGCGGAGCCTCTTCGGGCGGGATGTCGAGCCCGTTGAGCAGGGCGGCGTAGAACTGCGGCTCAAGCGACCCGACCGCCACGAACCCGCCGTCACGGCAGGTGTAGCAGCGATAGAAGGGCGCGCCGCCGTCCAGCAGGTTGGCCCCCCGGTCCTCGGTCCACAGCCCCCTCGCGGAAAGGGCGCGGAATAGGCTCATCAGCATCGACGAGCCGTCCGTCATCGCCGCGTCGACGACCTGACCCTGCCCGGTGTGCTTCGCGGACAACAGCGCCGCTAGCACGCCTGTCACCAGCATCATCGCGCCGCCGCCATAGTCGCCCACCAGGTTCAGGGGCGGACGGGGCGGCCGGTCCGGCTCGCCGAAGGTCGACAGGGCGCCGCTCAGCGCGATGTAGTTGATGTCATGGCCGACCTCGGAGGCCTTCGGCCCGGTCTGCCCCCATCCCGTGATGCGGCCATAGACCAGCCGCGGATTCCGCTCGGCGCAGGCATCGGGGCCGAGGCCGAGCCGCTCCATCACGCCCGGGCGAAAGCCCTCGATCAGGGCGTCGGCTGAGGCGACCAACGCAACCACCCCGGCCAGATCGGCCGGATCCTTGAGATTGACGGGGACCGACTGACGACCCCGGTGCAGGATTTCGCCGCCCACGTCCTCGAACACCGCCGCGCCGGCCCCGGGCGCCCGCGTCAGCCGCAACACCTCCGCGCCCATGTCCGCCAGCATCATCCCGGCGAAGGTCACCGGCCCCAGTCCGTCGAACTCCAGGATGCGCAGGCCGGACAGCGGTTTCATGCCCGTTGCCTAGCCGGATCGGGCGCTTACGTCGACCGGACGCTTGACCCGCGCCCCGGATTGCAACAGAAGGCGCGTCGCCGGGTCGCGAGCGCGATCCGCCGGTGCGCGTCCTTAGCTCAGTTGGTTAGAGCATCTGACTTTTAATCAGAGGGTCCTCGGTTCGAGCCCGAGAGGACGTACCACCCCCTTCCGGGAACAACAGCGCCGCGCTCCGGGTTGTCGAAAGACAGCGAAAGGACCGCGACATGCCCCATCAAAACGTCGAATCCTCCGTCGCCGCGGCGCAGAACGCCGCCACGGACCCCTCGAGCAAGAACGCCAAACAGCCGGATGGCGACGGCCCTGACCGGTCCGAGCCGCGCAGCTACGCCGCCGCCGACGTCGCCGACTCGACCCTGGCCCCACCGGCCGCGGGCGAGATCGCTGACTTCATGGACGAGGGCGACGCCCTGGGCGCGGACGATGTCCAGCAAGGCCGGACCAACCTGAACCGTCCTCACCGGACAGAGGTGGCGCAGCAGCAGGGCGCCAAGACGCGCGAGGCGAACCAGCGGCGGCTGCAGACGGGCTCGTCCGAGGGCGAATGAGGGCGCCGCCGGGGGTGAATGATCAGCAGTGCTGCGGACGGGCTCGCGTGGTGCTCGCGGCGTCCGCGATCCTGCTGACCGTGTCAGGCTGCGCCACCGCCCGAACGGCCATGGGCGGGGCGCGCCAATTCGGGGCTGGGTTCGGCGCGGCGGCCATGACGCCGCTCGAGGATTTCAACCTGCGGCGCGAGCAGATACCGCCGGTCTTGCTGCATGCCGCCGCCAATCCCTACGACCTGCGCGGCATGGGCCGCTGCGGGGCTATCGCAGCCGAGGTGGCGCGGCTCGACGACGCCTTGGGGCCCGATACGGCCGAGCCGCCTCCGCCCCGCGGTTCCAGAAGCGAGCTGGCCGCCGCCGCCGCGGCGGAACTGGCGCTCGACGCCGTCCGCGACGCGAGCACCGACTTCATCCCGGGGCGCAGCTGGGTTCGCCTGCTCACTGGAGCTGAGCGGCATAGCCGGCGCGTGCAGTCCGCGGTGCAATCGGGGCTTCTTCGCCGCGCCTTCCTGAAAGGCACGGGGATGCAGCGGAACTGCGCGCCGCCCGCCGCGCCGTC
>NZ_DASWNO010000166.1:0-11459 GCF_036399195.1 Brevundimonas sp. | reverse complement strand
TTCGAGGTCACGCCCAATCGCTCCGACTGGCTCGGCGTCGCCGGCATCGCCCGCGACCTCGCCGCCGCGAGCCTGGGCCAGCTGCGCACCCCGCCCGTCAGCCCGGTGGCCGGCGGCTTCCCGTCGCCGATCACGGTCCGCGTCGAGGCGCCGGAGATGTGCCCGGTGTTCGCCGGCCGCCTGATCCGCGGCGTGACCAATGGTCCCTCGCCCGAGTGGCTTCAGCGTCGCCTCGCCGCGGTCGGCCTGCGCTCGATCAACCGGCTGGTCGATGTCACAAACCTGATCTCGCTGGACCGCTGCCGCCCGCTGCACGTCTATGACGCCGCCAAGCTGGTCGGCTCCGAGATCGTGGTGCGCGCCGGTCAGCTTTCGCGGGGCGCCCAAGGCATCGCGGCCGGAACGCACGAGCATCTGATCGCGCTGGACGGCAAGACCTACTCCGTCGATCCCTCCATGTGCGTCATCGCCGACGCTGCGGGCGAACGCCCCATCGGCCTCGGCGGCGTCATGGGCGGCGAGTCCACCGGCTGTTCGGATCAGACGGTCGACGTCTTCGTCGAGAGCGCCTGGTTCGATCCGCTGGTCACGGCCCAGACTGGCCGGACCCTGACCATCAGCTCCGACGCCCAGTACCGCTTCGCGCGCGGCGTCGATCCGGCCTTCGTGGTTCCCGGGCTGGAGTTGGCGACCCGGCTGATCCTCGACCTGTGCGGCGGCGAGGCGTCGGAGATGGTGGTCGCCGGGACGCCGCCCGCCAATCCCGCCGCCTTGGACTTCGATCCCGCCCGCGTGGCGCGGCTGACCGGCCTGTCGCTGGACGACGACCGCATCGCCGAGATCCTGTCCCGTCTCGGCTTCGACGTCGTGCGCGGCGCGGTCTGGAGCGTGACGCCGCCGTCCTGGCGCCGCGACGTTGAGGGCCCCGCTGACCTGGTGGAGGAAGTGGCCCGGATCGAGGGCTATGACGCCCTGCCGTCCACGCCGCTTCCCGGCCAGGGCGCGCCCTCGCGCGGCGTCCTGAACCCGCGTCAGGCGCGCGTCCGCACCGCCCGCCGGGCCCTGGCCGCCATGGGCTATGCCGAGGCCGTGACCTGGTCGTTCACCCGCCGGGACAAGGCCGCCCTGTTCGGCGGCGGCGACGACCGTCTGATGGTCGAGAACCCCATCGCCGCCGATCTGGACTGCATGCGCCCGTCGGCCCTGCCGAACCTGATCGAGGCCGCCGCCCGCAACGCCGCGCGGGGCCGCCCCGACGTCGCCCTGTTCGAGATAGGTCCGATCTATCTGGACGACACGCCCGCGGGACAGCGGACCGTCATCGCCGGCCTGGTCGCGCCCCGTTCCGCCCGCCACTGGGGCGGTGCGGCCGAGGACGCCCTGTTCGCGCTGAAGGGCGACCTGATGGCCCTGCTGGAGACCCTGGGCGCGCCCGTCGCCTCGCTGCAGCTGGCGCAGGGCCAGAACCGCGACTGGTGGCATCCCGGGCGCTCCGCCCGCCTGCAGCTCGGCCCGAAGACCGTGGTCGCCGAGTTCGGCGCCCTGCACCCGCGCGTGCTCAAGGCGCTGGACGCCGACGGCCCGATGCTGGCGTTCGAGATCGTTTTGGACGCCGTGCCTGAACCGCGCGGCAAGGCCACCAAGGCGCGCGGGGCCGCGACGCTCGCGCCGCTCATGCCCCTGACGCGCGATTTCGCCTTCGTGATGGAGGACGCCAGGCCCGCCGGCGACCTGGTCCGCGCCGCCGCCGGAGCCGACAAGGCGCTGATCGCGGATGTAAGGGTGTTCGACGTCTACCGCGGCCCGGGCGTGCCGGAGGGCATGAAGTCGGTCGCGCTCGAGGTCGTCATCCAGCCGCGCGAGGCCACGCTGACGGAGCCGGAGATCGAGGCGCTGTCGTCGAGGATCGTCGCCGCCGCGGCCAAGGCCGGAGCGAACCTCCGGACCTAGGCGAGGGCGGCTCCGCCGTCAGTAGACGAGCGGAAGCAGCCGGAACCGGACCTTCTCGGCGTGGGCCTGATACGCGGGATCCTGAAACAACACGTGCTCCTCGGCCCGGATTCGCGCCAGCTGGCACGCGGCCCATACGATGAGCAGGCAGGCGTTGAAGATCGAGAAGTTCAGCATCAGCACGCCGGCGTTCGCGAGGAAGTAGCCCAGATACATCGGGTGCCGCACGGCCCCGTACAGCCCGTCTCTCTTGACGCCGCGATTGGCGGCGACGATGCCGAAGCTGCGCCGCAACGACAACTTGGCGCCCAAGGCGATCACCGCGCCCGCGATCAGGAAGATCGCGCCGCCCGACCAGCCGGCCCCTGACGGCGAAAGCAGCATGGGCAGCATGGTGCCGACCCCGCCCACCGCCCAGTCGAAAGGCTTGACGCTGATCTGGTCGGTCGTGCGCCGCAGGAGCACGAACAGAGCGACCGCCCCCTCCGAAATCAGGAAGACCATGTTGGCCGGGGTCTCGCCCAGGGTTCCGTAGAAGCGGTAGCAAAGCCACGCGAACAGCCCGGTGATGACGACGCGCTCGAAACCATCGAGAAACAGTCGTGTCGTTTTCGAGCGATCGGGCGATGTCATGGCCCTGCATGCCATGCCGCGTCTTGCCATCCCCTTAAGTTGGTTAAGCCAATCGCCCACGATGCGGCCGCCGCGGCAAGGTTCCGTTAACCTTGCCGCCGCAAGGCTGACTCAAAGCCCGGCGAGGGTATGGCCAAGCCCGCGTGAGTCGGGCGGACCGTCGCCGCCTATGGAGCCCGCGCCATGCACCGCCGCCAAATGATCCTCTCCGGTCTCGCCGCCACCGCCGGAACCGCGGGCCTCAGCGCCTGCGCCACCCGCGGCCAGGCCGGCGACCCCAACTATCCCATCCGCTCGGACCAGCAGGCCCAGGCCTATACGGCCGAGGAGCTGGTCGCCGCCGGGTCGCGTGAGCTCGGCATCGCGGCCGAGGCCATCGGCGGCGCCATCGAGCGCATCTTCGCCGAACAGGGCGACCGCCCGACCGCCTACATCGCCGGCGAGGAAGGCTCGGGCGCCGCCGGCGTCGGCCTGCGCTACGGCCGCGGCGCCCTGCACATGAAAGACCTGTCGGCTTCGCAGGAGGTGTTCTGGCAGGGCATCTCGATCGGCTGGGACGTGGGCGGAAATGCGTCGCGCGTCTTCACCCTGGTCTACGGCCTGTTCCACCCCGACATGATCTACCGCCGCTATCCCGGCGTGGAGGGCTCGGCCTATCTGGTCGGCGGTCTGGGCGTGAACTATCAGCGCGCCGACGGCATCGTCCTGGCCCCCATCCGCACCGGCGTCGGCCTGCGCCTCGGCGCCAACGTCGGCACCATGGCCTACAGCCGTCAGCGGAACCTGCTGCCGTTCTGAGGCATGGCGGGTCAGTGATTAGTGGTTAGTGATTGCCGCATACCTGGCGGCGTATGGGCGGCCCCGTCAGCGCCGCCGCACAGCCATCGGCAAACCACTAACCACGAACCACCAATCACGAACCAAGCAGCCACCAACAACCCGGCGCCGCCGCCGCGTCCGTCAGGGCGTGCCGCGCCGCAGCCGCCAGAAGCGCAGCGTTCGGAGGGCGGCGTCCCGCGTCAGCTCGGCGTAGTGGAGGGAGTACGAGCGCGCCTTGCCCATTCCCTCCGAGCTGCCCCCGACAATGGACAAGGCGATCGTCAGGAACAGCGGACCGTCCAGATCGGCGGCGCGGCACAGCACCGCCAGACCATCGACCTCGCCTTGTTCGACGATGCGCGACACGGTGAAGATGTCGACGTCCGCGATCTCGGCCAGGGCGATGCAGAACGCCGTTCGGTTGCCCGACCGCAGGATGCGCGCGATCTCGGCGGGCAGCAGCCTGTCGCCTGACTTCGTCGCCTTCACCTGTGACAGGGATTCGAAATAGTCCTTCGGCCAGACGCCGTCTTCCGTGGCCACCCTGGCGACGCCGACGGACAGGGCGTTTTCCAGCAGCTCCGGGTCGAGACTTGCGTTGCGCGCGACGATCCGGCGGCGGAGCTCGCTGCCGACGACGAAATACATCTCGTTCAGCAGATCGGGCGGCAGCAATTTGCGATCGACCGCCGCGGACTGAAGCGCGGGGTTCGCCTTGGCGCGCTCGACCGCCGCCTCCGAGGCGTGCCGTGACAGGACAGCGCCGTCGTTGGCCAGAAGGGTCCCAAGGGTTTCGTCGTCGCTGCGCGCCACGATCACGTCAGCGACGGCTTCGCTGATGACGGTCCGCTGCGACACCGCTCTGAGGTGCCCCTGGCCCTCGTTCCGGACAATCGCCAGCAGGTCGTCATCGGTCATCACAGGCGACGCCCGAAGAACCGGCTCGGCGACCTCGATCTCCTTTTCCGCGAACCAGCACATGAGCGGGCGAGGCGCGTTCAGGTTGGTCGAAAACCTGTGCGCCAACTCGGCCCGGACCGACGTCTCCATGTCCGCCAGCAGGCGAGCAAACACGTCGCTGTAAAGCGACGTTTCAACGTCGCTCTGCGGGGGATGGCCGAAAAAGTGGTCGGTCAGTTCGCGTAGGAGTTCACGGCGTCGTTCGCTGGACGGCTCGCGGGCCAGCGCGATCAACTCCGGGAGTCGCGAGACGCCGGACGACGTCGGCTCCTCGGTCGTCTTATAGGCGACGGAAGCCATCCATTCCCCCAGAACCCCCGACGCCAGAGGTCCCGAAGCGGGCACGGCTGCACCGCTATGGGCGCCTGACATCCCTGACAGTCTGCGGGACAGTCGCTTTCGTTGCGGTTAACGGACTGGAGGTTCTCTCCGGCCAGACCCGTCCGTGCCCTCTCGCGCCATGAGAGGTCGGCTCGAGCTCAAGTCGCGACCAGCGCCTCCAGCCCCTCCCGCCAGGTCGGATACCTCGGCCGCCAGTCCAGCTCGGCCTTGGCGCGGGCGTTCGACAGGCGTTTGCTGTCGAGGTAGAAGCGGCGCATGGCGTCGGAAACGGACGGGTCGTCCAGCTCGACCTCGGGTGGCAGGGGCAGGCCGAGACGGTGGGCCGCCCCCTCGATGACCACGTCGGCGGCGGCTGGCTCGTCGTCGCACAGGATGTAGGCGGCGCCGGGCCGCGGCCGCGCCATCGAGGCGAACAGGCCCGACACGGCGTCCTCGACGTGGATGCGGTTGAACACCTGCCCCGGCTTACGGACCAGCCGCGCCGTGCCGTCCCTCAGCCGGTCCACCGGCGAGCGGCCCGGACCGTACAGCGCCGGCAGGCGGAACAGCTGCACCGTCAGACCCATGCCCTGACCCGCGTCCAGCCAGTCCCGCTCGGCCCGCGCCCGGCGGGCGCCCTCGAGCGTGGCGGCGTTCAGCTCCGAATCCTCGAACGCCCAGCCGCCGCCCCGGTCGCCATAGACCGCCGTCGAGGAGACGTACCCGATCCAGTCGGGCCATGAGCGCGAGGCGGTGATCGCCGGCGCCAGCGCCATGAGGCCCGGGCAACCCGAGCCCTCGGGCGGGGTCGTCACCAGCACGGCGGACGACGCGGCGACCGCCTCGGCCAGCGCTCCGGGATCGGCGGGATCGACCGCGGTGAAACCCTGCGCCCTCAGCGCCTCGCGTGTGCCGGTGTCGCGGCTGGTGACGATCGCCCCCCCGCCCCGGCGCACCGCCTCCCGCGCAGCGGCCTGACCCAGCCATCCGCCCCCGAACACCAGCAGCGTCACCGGAGGGGAGGGGGCTGCCGCCGACGGGTCGCGCATGGGCCGGTCAGGCGCTCCGGACGTGGACGGGCGGTTTCGGCGCGGCCACGGGGGCCTCGCTGCGGACCGCCTCGGCGCGCTTGCTGTTCCAGGCCGAGACGCACGGCACCTTGGTCAGGTCGGCGCGGTCGGCGTAGCGGCGGGCGATGTCGGTGACCTCATCCAGCAGGCCCTGCGCCAGGGTGATCGGCTTCAGGCCCAGATCGCGGAACTGGTCGTTGGCGACCACCAGCTCGTTCTCGTCGGCTTCCTGACGCGGATTCGCGACATTGTGGACCTCGGCTCCGGTCATGTCGGCGATCATGGCCGCCAGGTCGCGCACGCGGCGGCTCTCGGTCATCTGGTTCAGGATCTTGACCCGTTCGCCCGTCTCGGGCGGGTTCTTCAGCGCCAGCTCGACGCAGCGGACGGTGTCCTGGATGTGGATGAAGGCCCGCGTCTGGCCGCCCGTGCCATGCACGGTCAGCGGATAGCCCACCGCCGCCTGCATCAGGAACCGGTTCAGCACCGTGCCGTAGTCGCCGTCGTAGTCGAAGCGGTTGACCAGCCGCTCGTCCTGCCGCGTCTCTTCGGTCTGCGTGCCCCAGACGATGCCCTGGTGCAGGTCGGTGATCCGGACGCCGTCGTTCTTGGCGTAGAACTGGAACAGCAGGGCGTCCTGCGTCTTGGTCATGTGGTAGATCGAGCCCGGGTTCGGCGGGAACAGGATCTCCTGCTCGGCCGGGCCGAAGTCGGTGTCGACCGTGACTTTCAGATAGCCCTCGGGGATGCGCAGGCCGGCGGTTGTGTAGCCGTAGACGCCCATGGTGCCGAGGTGCGCCAGATGGACGTCGCGCCCGCTTTCGACGATCGCCGCCAGCAGGTGGTTGGTGGCGTTCAGATTATTGTCGACGGTGTAGAGCTTGTGGCGCGCCGACTTCATCGAATAGGGGGCGGCCCGCTGTTCGGCGAAGTGGACGACGCTGTCGGGCTGCCAGTCGCGGATCAGGGTGACCAGCCGGTCGAACTCCTTGCCCACCGTCATGTTGACGAACTCGATGGTGCGGCCGCTGATCTCCCGCCAGGCCGCGATCCGCTCGCCCATGGTGCGGATCGGCGTCAGCGACTGGACCTCCAGCTCGTTGTCGATGTTCCGACGGCTCAGATTGTCGACCACGCAGACGTCCCAGCCGCGCGCCGACAGATGAAGGGCCGTGGGCCAGCCGCAGAAGCCGTCGCCGCCGAGAACAAGCACCCGCATACGTTTTTCCTTCATGGTTCGGCCGTCCTGCCTAGCGGAACGGGCGGCGCCGTCAAAGCGCTGCTTTGGAAAGCCGCCAACCCCCGCTTCGTTCAACCGGCGCGCCGCGCCCGCCACTGGTCCAGGCTCTGGCCCCAGCGCTCCATCGTCAGCTCATGGAACGGCGGCGGCAGGCGGGTGGGGCCGAGGTTCGACGATCCGATCCGTTCGGCCAGCCGCTGCGACGGGGTATTGTCCGGGTCGATGCAGTGGATGACGTCGGTCCACCCCAGCACGTCGAAGGCGTAGTCGATCGCCGCCGTGGCTGCTTCGGCTCCATACCCCTTGCCTTGGGCATCGGGATGCAGGCCCCAGCCGACCTCGGTCCCGGGCCAGCCTTCGGGCCGCCACGGTCCGATCCGCCCCAGCCACAGGCCGCTGCCGCGCTCGATCACTGAGAACATCGACACGCCGGTCAGGCTCCAGGCCCCCGCCATGGTCATGAAGCCCCGCCACACCGTCGCGGCGGGCTGCGGCCCCCCGAGGAACCGCGACGCTTCGGGATCGGCCATCATCTCCGCCCAGCGCGGGAAGTCCTCCATGGCGATCGGGCGCAGCGTCAGCCGCTCGGTGTTCAGCACCGGTCCGGTCAAAGCAGATACTCCCGTTCGAGTTCGTAATGGCTGCCGCCGTGGGCGAGGACGCTCGAATACAGGCCGAAGCGGTCTATGCGGATGGCGGGCGACTTCAGCAGGTTGTGTCCCGCGATCCAGGCGCCGATCCGGTCCGGGTTCACGTGCGGTTTCAGATAGGCCAGCGTCAGGTGCGGACGGTATTCGCGGCGCTCGATCGGGATATGCGCCCGTTCCGCGGCCGAGCGGCAGCGGCCCGCCAGCACCGACAGCCGCTCGCTCGGTTCGACCCCCGCCCACAGGGTCGACAAGCGGTGTCCGTCTCCGAACGCGCCGACGCCGCTCAGCGCGATCTCGAACGGCCCGCCCGCCGCGGCGCGTTCCAGCTCGGCCGCCAGATCGTCGGCCCGCTGCTCCGCCACTTCGCCGTAGAAGGCCAGGGTGACGTGCAGTTGCTCCGCCGTCCGCCATTTGGCGCCGGGCAGGCCGCTCTGGCGGCGCGCCAGCGTCTCGGCCACGTCGTCGGGGACGGTCAGGGCGGTGAACAGGCGGACCATGCGACCGTTCGTAGCGGCTGAAACCCGACCGCCCAAGTCCGGTTTTCCTTGCGGAAGGGCCTCCAGCGCCCGATATTTGTTCAAAGGCCGGGTTCCCTGGCCGAATGGAGGAATGTTTTCGCGATGAGCGATTTCAGAAACGGCTATTCTGTACCCGCCCAGGCCGACATGTCGGTCGACGCGGGCCTGCGCAGCTTCATGCTGGGCGTCTACAACAAGCTGGCTCTCGGCCTGCTGGTCGCCGGCGCGCTCGCCTTCCTGACCGGCGTCTACGAGCCGGTGCAGCAACTGCTGTTCGCACGGACCGCGGATGGCCGCATCGGCCTGACGATGTTGGGCATGATCGTCCAGTTCTCGCCGCTGGTCCTGCTGTTCGGCTCGATGTTCTTCATGAAGAACCCAACGGCGCGCGGCGTGAACATGCTGTACTGGGCCGTCGTCGCCTCGATCGGCGCCGGCCTCGGCATCGTCTTCCTGCGCTATACGGGCGCCTCGGTCGCCTCGACCTTCTTCGTCACGGCGGCGGCCTTCGGCGGTCTCAGCCTGGTCGGCTACACGACCAAGAAGGACCTGACCGGCATGGGCAGCTTCCTGATCATGGGCGTGATCGGCCTGGTGATCGCCATGGTCGTCAACATGTTCCTGCAGTCGCCGATGATGCACCTGATCATCAGCGGCCTGGGCGTGCTGATCTTCGCGGGCCTGATCGCCTACGACACCCAGCGGCTGAAGATGACCTACTACGCCCTGGGGGGCGACCAGGCGGCCATGGGCGTGGCCACGGGCTTCGGCGCCCTGAGCCTGTTCATCAACTTCATCAACCTGTTTCAATTCCTGCTCGCCTTCATGGGCGGCAACCGGGAATAGCCAACGCGGCCTCAAGCAGCCCGACGGGCGGTAGGTCGACCAGACGGCCTCAAGCAGCCCGAAGGGCGGTAGGCCAATCAGAATGGAAAGGGCCCGGAGCGATCCGGGCCCTTTTTCTATTCGACCAGCGAGAAGCGGCGGCCGTCGAACACCCGCAGCACCTGCGGCAGCTCGCGCCCCCGTTTCAGCACATGCCCGCCTTCGCCGATGACCGCCCACTGCCCCTGCTTCAGGCGCAGGGCGGGGCGCTTCTCGATGCGGTACAGCGGCGCGTCGCCGCTGCGCCGGAAGACGGCGAATTCCGCCACGTCCCTATGGCCCGCCATGGCGTAGTCGCGCCATTCGCCCGCCGCCACCATCCGGCCATACACCCGCAGGATCAGGTCCAGCTCCTTGCGGTCGAAGAAGACCGGGCCCGGGACGGACTGAAGATCGGCGGCGTCGCTCATGCGATGAAGTTAGTCCTGCTTCGCCGAAACGCCAGCGCCGCCGTTCCGCCTCTGGTGCGCCGAGGGGCTTGCGGAAACAAAATCGCGCGGGACACGAAATAGCCTCCCTTCGGCCCATCGCGCGCCCCCTTGCGGAGGCCATCCTCACTCATCGGCTCGTCGGAGTTCGGAGCGGTCCCGGATCCTGAACAGCCCCCCCAGCCCCCCTGGATCATTCCATCAAGGGCTTCGGCGGGCCGATGCTTCCTCCAAAGCGAGACGCCCGCTCCGCCACCTCCCCCCCGGTGGAGCGGGCGTTTTGCTGTTCGGCGACCAGGCCAGCGTCAGGGGAGGGAGATGTCCAGCGACTCCGAGCCCCGTGTGATCGACAGCATTGCGGCGCTGTCGCTATCCAGAGCCGCGGCCAGGTCAGCCAGGGTGGCGACCGGGCGGCCATTCACGGAGCGGACCATATCGCCGGCCTGAAGCTCGACCGAGGCCGCCGGCGATCCGCCTTCGACCGAGGCGACCTGCAGACCATCCGAAACGGCCCGTACGGCGGCGCCACGCGTGATCACCACGTCGCCGCCGACGATGACCGCGCGCTCGCCGGGTATCTCGACGTCGAGCGTGGTGCGGCCCTCGCGGCCGTCGCGCAGATAGACGACGGCCAGTTGCGACCCCGGCTCGGCGATGCCGATGGTGGCCGCCACCGTCCCGGCGTTGGAGACGGCGCGGCTCTGGATGCGGGTGATGATGTCGCCTCGGCGCAGTCCGGCGCGTTCCGCAGACGATCCGGGCGTGACGTCCTCGACCACGGCCCCCCTCACGATGCGGAGCCCGAAACCCCGCGATCGTTCCGCGTTGAGCGACCCGAGGATGGCGCCGGTCACGCCGCGCCGGACCGTTCCGGTTTCGCGGAGCTGGCCCACGACATGCATCAGGATGCGGCTCGGCACGGCGAAGGCGATGCCGTCGTTGCCGCCCCCGCCGCCCGACAGGATCGAGGTGTTCAGCCCGATCAGCCGCCCGCGGCTGTCCAGCAAGGGCCCGCCCGAGTTGCCCGAGTTCACCGCCGCGTCGGTCTGGATGTAGTCTTCAATCCGGTCGCCCATGCCTGAGCGGCCCAGCCCCGAGATCACGCCCATGGTCAGGGTCTGATCCAGCTCCAGGGGATAGCCGACGGCGAAGGCGAGATCGCCGGTCCGCAGCGACCCTGAGTCCACCAGCTCGATCTGCGAGAGGCCGAGCGACGCCGTCGAATCCGACTCGATCTTCAGGACGGCGAGATCGGTCGCCTTGTCGGCTCCGATCAGGGTGGCGTCGAAGATGCGCCCGTCGGTCATGTCGACGGTGAATTTCCGCCCGCCCTCGATGACATGGTTGTTGGTGACCACGATGCCTTCGCGGGCGTCCAGGATCGCGCCGGAGCCGCTGGCGATCACGCGCGGCTCGTTGGCGCCCGAGCTCGGCCCCTGCGACTGACCCAGGGTCGTGACCTGCACCACCGCGGGCAGCGCGGCCTCGAGACCATTGGCGAAGGTGAACACCCCCCGCCGCGCGTCGAACGGCACCGGCGACGGCGGCGTCTGGGCTGCGGCGGGGGTCGCGGCCATCGCGACCACCAGGACGGCCACGGAAACGGCCGGGAGGAGGCCGCCTCGAACACCTGAACGCCGCATCGCTGAATCCCCCGTCATGGGTTCAGCCTAGCGCGAGAACCGGGCCATGACGACAGGGCCGATGCAGGGAAATCCGCCGCCTTAGAACGCGCTCTCGCCGGTGATGGCGCGACCGAGGATCAGGGCGTGGACGTCGTGAGCGCCCTCGTAGGTGTTGACCGTCTCGAGGTTCATGGCGTGGCGCATGACGTGCATCTCGCCGGTGATGCCGGCGCCGCCGTGCATGTCGCGGGCGACGCGGGCGATGTCGAGCGCCTTGCCGCAGTTGTTGCGCTTCATCATCGAGATGGCCTCGGGAACCCAGGCCCCCTGATCCAGCAGCCGGCCCAGCGCCAGCGCGCC
>NZ_DASWNO010000165.1:0-11494 GCF_036399195.1 Brevundimonas sp. | reverse complement strand
GGAGCGCCCGCGCGATGAACTTCAACAACATCTCGTCCTGGTCGATCCGGAACCCCATCCCGATCGTCCTGATGTTCATCGTCCTGACGATCGCCGGGACGATGAGCTACTTCAACCTGCGGACCAACAACTTCCCCGACGTCGACCTTCCGGTCGTCGCGGTGACGGTGGTTCAGTCCGGCGCCGCGCCCACAGAGCTGGAGACCCAGGTCACTCGTCTGGTCGAGGACTCCGTCTCCGGCCTCGGCCGGGTCCGGCACATCACCTCTACGGTGAACGAGAGCGTTTCGACCACCGCGATCGAGTTCCAGCTCGGGGTCGATCTGGAAAAGGCCACCAACGACGTCCGCAACGCCGTCAGCGGCATCCGCCAGAACCTGCCGGCGGACGTGCAGGAGCCGATCGTTCAGCGGGTGGAGTTCACCTCCATCCCCATCGCCAGCTACGTCGTTCGCGCGCCGGCCATGACGCCCGAAGAGCTGAGCTGGTTCGTCGACAACACAGTGGCCAAACGGCTGCTGACAGTGCGCGGCGTCAGCCAGATCAACCGGGACGGCGGCGTCAGCCGCGAAATCCGCATCAAGCTGGATCCCGCCCGAATGGAGGCGCAGGGCGTCACCGCGGGGGCCGTTTCGAACCAGCTGCGCCAGTCCAACATCAACCTGCCCGGCGGGCGGGGCGAAATCGGCGGGGGCGAGCAGGCCATCCGCACCGTCGGCTCCGCCACCTCCGTTCAGGCGCTGCGCGAAACCCTGATCCCCGTCGCCGGACGCACGGTCCGGCTGGGCGATCTGGGGGAGATTTCTGACGAATGGTCCGAGCCCCGCGGCCGCGCCCGCTTCAACGGGCAGGAGGTCGTCGGCTTCGGCGTGGTCCGCTCGATCGGCTCGTCGGAAGTCGATGTCTACGAGCAAGCCAATGAGGCGATCGACGCTCTCGACGCCGAGCGCCCGGACGTCACCATCGAGGAAGTCGCGACGACGACATCGGATGTGATCAACAACTTCCACGCCTCGGTCGAGGCCCTGCTGCTGGGCGCGGGTCTGGCGGTGATCGTGGTGTTCGTCTTCCTGCGCGACTGGCGGGCGACCTTCATCTCGGCCGTGGCCATGCCGCTGTCGCTGATCCCGACCTTCTGGGTCATGGACCTGACCAACCAGTCGCTGAACGTGGTGACGCTGCTGGCGCTGTCGCTGACGGTCGGCATCCTCGTCGACGACGCCATCGTCGAGATCGAGAACATCGTCCGGCACATACGCGACGGCAAGGAACCCTATCCGGCGGCCATCGAAGCGGCGGACGAGATCGGCCTGGCGGTGGTCGCCACCACCGCCACGCTGGTGGCCGTGTTCGCGCCCACCGGTTTCATGCCGGGCGTGGTCGGCCAGTTCTTCAAGAGCTTCGCCATCGCGACCTGCGTCAGCGTCAGCTTCTCGCTGCTCGTGGCCCGGACCCTGACCCCGCTGATGGGCGCCTACATGCTCAAGCGCGACCAGGGCAAGGAGCACAAGGAGCCGTTCTGGATGGGCCCGTTCCTCGGGTGGCTGGCCTGGTGCCTGGGCCGCACGCCCATGAGCGAGCGCGCCCGCGAACGCGCCGCCGGGGTGCTGACGCTTCCCGTGCGGGGGCGGCGCCTGGAGCCGCGGGTCCGCGGCTGGGCGATGCGCCTCAGCTGGGACCACCGTTTCGCCGTGGTGCTGGCCGGCACCCTGTTCTTCATCTTCTCGATCATCCTCGCCAGCCGACTGCCGGGAGAATTCATCCCGGTGGAGGACATCTCCCGATCGACCATCTCGGTCCAGCTGCCGCCCGGCGCGACGCTCGAGCAGACGGACGCGGCCGTGCGACGGGTCACCGACATCCTGATGGAGCGCGACGAGGTCCGCTCGGTCTATTCCTCCGTCGGCTCCGCCACGACCAGCTTCGGGCCCGGCGGCGGGGGCGGGGCGGGCGAGGTCCGCAGCGCTCAGCTGACCGTCAACCTGACGCCCAAGATGAGCCGGGGCCTGTCGCAACAGGAGTTCGAGGCCGAGGTCGCGCCCTTGCTGCGCCAGACGCCCGGTGCGCGCATCCAGTTCGGCGTCGACGGCGGCGGCAGCGGCCGCACCACCGTGGCCCTCGTCAGTGACGATCCCGTCGCCCTGGCGGCGACCTCAGCCCGGGTGGAGCGGGAGATGCGCAGCCTGCCCGGCCTGTCCGGCGTCCAGTCCTCGACCGCGCTGGTCCGGCCGGAAATCCTGATCACGCCCAAGGCCGACGTCGCCGCCCTGCAGGGCGTGTCGGCCGCCGACATCAGCCAGGTCGCCCGCGTGGCCACTCTGGGCGACGCCGACCAACTGCTGCCGAAGTTCAACCTGGGCGACCGGCAGGTGCCGATCCGGGTGATGCTGAGGGAGGACGCCAGGGGCGACCTGTCGGTGATCGAGAGCCTGAAGGTCCCGACGGCTTCCGGCACGCCCGTGCCGCTGGCGGCCGTGGCCGACGTCAGCTTCGGGGCCGGTCCCAACCGGATCGACCGCTATGACCGGCTGCGGGTGTCCAACATCACGGCGGAGCTGAGCGGCATCACCCTGGGGGAAGCGACGACGGCGGTCGCCGCCCTGCCCACCATCCAGCAACTTCCCGAGGGCGTGACGCAGGCGGTCTCCGGCGACGCCGAAAGCTTCCAGGAGCTGGGCATGGGCTTCGCCTTCGCCATCGTGACGGGGATCCTGCTGATGTACGTCGTGCTCGTGCTGTTGTTCAGCAGCTTCTGGCACCCGCTGACCATCATGACGGCCCTGCCCGTGTCATTCGGCGGCGCCTTCCTGGCCCTGCTGCTGACCGGGAAGTCGCTGTCCATGCCGGCGCTGATCGGCATCATCATGCTGACCGGGATCGCCGCGAAGAACTCGATCCTGCTGGTCGATTATGTGATCATCGCCATGAAGCAGGGCATGTCCAAACGGGACGCCCTGATGGACGCGGCGCACAAGCGGGCCCGGCCGATCATCATGACCACCTTCGCCATGGGGTTGGGGATGCTGCCCATCGCCGCGGCCATCGGCGAGGGCACCGAGTTCCGCTCCCCCATGGCCATCGCCGTGATCGGGGGTCTGATCACCTCGACCGGGCTGTCGCTGCTGTTCGTCCCCGTGATGTTCTCGATCATCGACGGCGTTCGTCGCAGGCTGCTGGGCCTCGCCCGGCGCATCTTCAAGGGACGCGGATCCGCGGCGGAGCCGCAGCCGGCTGAATAGGCCGCAGGCGACGCCCGGTCGCCCGGGCCGGCTTCCCGCCCCTCCCCGATGGATCGTCGTTCGAAGTCGCTCGGCCCGGTCATGACGCGCCACGTCCTGTCCGGTCGCGCCAACCGGCCCTTGTCTCTGACCGGCCGCCGGACCCTCAGGCCTTAGGCCAAAGAAAAACCGGCCGGGGTCGCCCCCGGCCGGTCTTCAGATGGTTGGATCGCCGGGCCTAGTAGCGGACGCGGAGGGTCGCGCCGTAGGTGCGCGGGGCGCCCAGGAAGGCGTCGTAGGTCTGGGTGTCCGTCGCCGGGTTGTAGAAGGTCCCGTTCGGCTGGGCCGTGGTGCGGTTCGGGAAGGCGTCGCCCTGCAGGAAGCCGTTGTAGGCGACCTGGGTGTATTCCTCGTCCGTCAGGTTCTGGACCCAGAACTCGGCGGTCCAGCGTTCGTCCTCGGTGCCGATCGAGATGCGGCCGTTCACCGTGGTGAAGGCGTCCTGCATCTTGAAGGGCAGCAGGTCCGAGCCGGTGTTGTACTCGCCCATGTATTTCGCGGCCAGGCTGAAGCCGGCGCGCAGGTTGTTGCCCAGGCTGCGGTCGAAGTTGACCGAGGCCGTGGCCGACCATTCCGGAGCGAACGACGCGCGGGCGCCCGGCAGCAGCGACAGCTGCGGGAAGTTGCCCGGGTTGAACAGCTCCGCGGCGGTGAACTCGCCATACTTGGCGTCCGTGTAGGTGACGCCGCCCTGGAAGCTGAGGCCTTCGACCGGCGTGAACCAGACCATGTCGGCGTCGACGCCGCGCGAGGTCAGTTCCGGGATCGTCTCCACCACGAACGAGGTGCCGAGGAAGGTGTTCAGCTGGAAGTCCGTGAACGTCTGGTCGTAATAGGTGGCGTTCAGCAGCAGGGTGCGGTCCAGCAGCGTCATCTTCACGCCGGCTTCGTAGCTGTCGACCGTCTCCGAGGGGAAGAACAGCGAGGCGACGGGCGTGATGCCGTTCTGCACCCGGTCGAGGTTGTAGCCGAAGCTCTTGTAGCCGCGGGCGTAGGACACATAGGCGAGAACCGACGGGTTCAGGCGATAGGCGGCCTTGACCGTGCCGGACAGCTCGCCGTCGTCGACCTCTTCCGAAATGGCGCGGTTGTTGAACGCCGGGTTGGTCCACGGCAGGCAGAAGCGGCCGAGAATGTTCGGGGCGTTGGCGCCGAACACGCCGGCCACGGCGGCGGCGTTGGCCAGCGCGGCGTTGCAGGTCGCGCCGCTGTTGTTGGTGTTGGTCTGCAGGCCCTCGAGGGACTTGTCGTCCATCGTGTAGCGGAGGCCCAGCGTCAGGTCCAAGGCGTCGGTGACGTGCCAGGTGTTGTTGGTGAAGAAGGCGAACGACGTCGATTCTTGCGTGTAGTCGTCGTTGAACGTCTGACCGACGGTGAAGACCGGACCCGTCGCCGCCGCCGGGCTGGCCGCAGGCTGCGTTCCACCGGTGCCGAGGCAGGCGCCGAGGAAGGCCGCCGTCTGACCCGGGCGGGTGAAGCAGCCGATGATGCCAGGGCTGACCGGGATCGCCGGGTTCGCGGCGTTGAAGCTGGCCGTCAGCAGGAAGGACAGCAGCGGCGTGTAGTCCGCGCCCAGATAGAAGGTGTCGCCCCGCTCGATGTCTTCTTTGGTGGCGAAGAAGCCGACCAGCCAGTCGAAGCTGTCGTTGGAACCGGCGAGGCGGAAT
The DNA here is from genome assembly GCF_036399195.1 of Brevundimonas sp. Lineage (GTDB taxonomy): Bacteria > Pseudomonadota > Alphaproteobacteria > Caulobacterales > Caulobacteraceae > Brevundimonas. The sequence continues at coordinate 6,549 of NZ_DASWNO010000165.1, read as the reverse complement.
TCCTGGGTCAGGTTCTCGACCGAGGCGCCGAACTGGCCGTCCTCGACGCGATAGGCGATGTCGGCGCCCGTGAAGTCGGCGTCCTGACCGTTCGAGGTGTCCCACTTACGCGCTGAGGTGACCGACGTGAGGGTGGCCCCGCCGAGCGAGGGCAGGTCGATGTTGGCCTCGACCGAGATGCCGCGGTCCTCGATTTCCTGAGCCGTCGAACGGTTGGCGAAGGCGCGACGCGAGAACGGCAGCGCGCCGAAGCCCGGGGCCGGCGGCTGCTGGCCGGTGCCGACGGAGAGGGCGTCGATGAACGGATAGGTCGGGCCGGTGCGGATCTGCACGCCGGTGCAGCAGAACTCGTCGCGGCGCGAATAATCGGCGATTACGCGGACCGAGGTGTTGTCGTTCGGCAGCCAGAGCAGCTGCCCCCGCACCGTGCCGTAGTCGGAATTGTTGTCCGTGGTCTCGGCGCGCGGGCCGTCGCCGGTGTCCACGCTGTAGAAGCCGTCGCGCACGCGGCGGCCGGCGTAGAGCCGGAAGGCCAGTTGGTCCGTCAGGGGACCGGTGACCGAACCGGAGACGCCCATCTGGCCGTAGTTGCCGAAGGTCAGTTCGGCGTTGTAGCCGGGCGTGAACGACGGCGCCTCGGTGATGATGTTGATGACGCCCGCCGAGGTGTTCTTGCCGAACAGGGTGCCCTGCGGCCCCTTCAGCACTTCGATGCGCTGCAGTTCGCCGAGGTCGCCGAAGCCGACGGAGTTACGCGAGCGATAAACGCCGTCGATGACGATGCCGACCGAGCTCTCGAGGCCGGGGTTGTCGCCGACCGTGCCGACCCCGCGGATGCGGGCCGTGGTCGAGGCCTCGGACGAGGTCGACGTCACCGTCATGCCGGGCGTCAGGATCTGCAGGTCCTTGATGTCGCGAACGCCGGCGTCCTGCAGCGTCTCCTGGGACAGGGTCGTGACCACGATCGGCACGTCCTGCAGGTTCTGCTCGCGCTTCTGGGCGGTGACGATGATGTCGTCGATCGTGGTCGGGCTTTCCTGCTGCGGCGTCTGGGCCGCGGCGGCGCCGGCGAAGCCGAAGGCGCAGGCGCCGACGACGGCGGCCGACGCAGTTGTGCGAAGAAGGTTGGTAAGGCGCATGGTCGCTCCCCGACATGGGCCGGGCTCCGTACGGGACGGCGACCGCGGCGTTTCCTGATCCCTGATCCACGCTCTTCTGGCGGAGCGTGGAAAGTCCAGCCTCCGGCGTAGTCCAAGCCGGACTCAGCGACAAGGAGCCCGGCTCTCCGGGGCCATATTTCGGCCGCGCGACAAGCGGGACTGTGACGCAAAAGCGACAGAAACCGATGACGCTAGGTCAATATTCGCCTAGTCGGGCAGAGTATCCGGCACGTCTTCGGCCATATTCTTGCGCCGTCGCGCGGCCACGCCAAGAATCGCCGCCCCCGCCACCGCCGAAAGAACCGATCCGGCGAGGACGCCCAGCTTGACCTCGACCTGTTGCGGCGAATCGATCGCGCCCGGGAACGCCAGGGCGCCGATGAACAGGCTCATGATGAAGCCGACGCCGCACAGCAGGCAGACGCCGTAAAGCTCCAGCCAGGTCGCTCCCGTTGGTCGGCGGCCGACGCCGATGGCGGACGCCAGCACGGCCGCTCCGAACACGCCGATCTGTTTGCCGACGAACAGCCCCAGCGCGATGCCGAGCACCAGCGGCGCGAACAACTGGTCGAGCGTAATGCCTGCGAAGCTGACGCCGGCCTTGGCGAAGGCGAACAGCGGCAGCACCAGATAGGCGACATAGGGGTGCAGGTCGTGCATCGCCTCCTGCAACGGGCTCTGGCCGTCCGAGGTGCGCTCCTTGATCGGCACGATGGCGGCGAAAGCGACCGCCGTCAGCGAGGTCGACAGTCCGGACAGAACCGTCAGATACCAGATCAGACCGAAGCCAAGAACCCAGAAGGGCGCGGGGACCTTTCGCCATCGGGCCGCCATCGCGCCGGCGGCCAACAGCCCCGCCACCCACAGCAACGGGCCGAACGACACGCCTTCCGAGAACAGGACCGCGATCAGCGCGATGGCGCCGAGATCGTCGGCGATGGCGAGGGTCAGCAGGAACACCCTCAACGACGACGGCAGGTTGCGCGCCACCATCGCGAAGACCGCGAGGGCGAAGGCGATGTCGGTGGCGAGCGGGATCGGCCAACCCTCATGCGGGCCGGCCATCAGCGTCGAGAACCCCAGATAGACGAGCGCCGGAACCACCATGCCGCCGACAGCAGCCAGGACCGGCGTCGCCAGCTTGCGCGGGTCGCTCAGTTCGCCGCGCATGATCTCGTGTTTGATCTCGAGTCCCACGACGAGGAAGAAGACCGCCATCAGGCCCTCCTTGATCCATTCGGATATCGACAGCTCGAGCGCGAGCGGCCCGACCTGAAGCAGGTGCTCGCTCTTCAGCCAGCCGAAATAGCTCGCCGACCAGGGGGAGTTGGCCATGACGAGGGCGGCGATGGCGGCCAGCCCCAGCACGGTCCCCGAGCCCGCCTCGGTCTTGAGGAATTGCAGTGTGAGCTTGCGCGCCATGTTCGGCCTCCGATCAAAAGGTCGTTCTGGCGTCAGGTTATCGACGGACGCCGGACCAGATTCGCACGCGGCGCCGGCCTGACCCGCATCGTCCGACGACGGGCCTGATCTCTGTGTCTCAGCATACGGGCCGGAGCGCGCGGTTCAAGCGCGACCGCTGGAATTGCGACGCTTGCGGACGGCGACGGGGCGCCCATCTGCCCCGGATGCCCGTCTCTCCCGCGTACCGACCCGAGCCCCGCTTCTTCGATCTGGGCGAAGAGTACGGAGATGCGGTGCGGGCGGCCCCGTTTCCGCAGACCACCCTGCGCGTGCGCAACGACCGGGCCGCGGCCACCGTCGGACTGGATACGTTGACGGACCCGGAATGGGTCGCCCACTTCGGCCGCTTCGAGCCCCTGCCCGGGCAGCCGGGTCCGATCGCCATGCGCTATCACGGCCATCAGTTCCGCTCGTACAACCCCGACCTCGGAGACGGCCGCGGCTTTCTGGCGGCGCAGCTGCGGGAGGTCTCGACACGCGCTCAAGCAGCAAGCGACCGCGTCGGGAGCGAGCGCGCCCCACAAGCCGGCCGCTTGCTGGACCTCGGCACGAAAGGCTCCGGGCAAACGCCATGGTCGCGCGGAGGCGACGGGCGGCTGACGCTGAAGGGCGGCGTGCGGGAGGTGCTGGCGGCGGCCATGCTGGAGGCGCAGGGCGTGCCCACCAGCCGCGCCTTTTCGCTGATCGAGACCGGCGAGGCGCTGACGCGAGGCGACGAGCCCTCCCCCACCAGGTCCGCCGTGCTGGTCCGACTGTCGCACAGTCATATCCGTTTCGGCACCTTCCAGCGCGCCGCCTACCTGCGCCGCCCTGACATGATCGAAGCGCTCGTCGAGCATGCCCGGTCGCTCTACCACCCCGCCGTCGAGAGGGGAGACGCCGCCGGCTTCCTGCGCGCGGTGGTGCAAGCGTCGGCGCGGTTGACGGCCCGCTGGATCGCCGCCGGCTTCGTGCACGGGGTGCTGAACACCGACAATCTCAACGTCACCGGCGAGAGCTTCGACTACGGGCCGTGGCGGTTCCTGCCACACTACGAGCCGGGCTTCACCGCCGCCTATTTCGACCATACGGGCCTGTACGCCTTCGCCCGCCAGCCGGAGGCGGTGTTCTGGGCCCTGACCCAGCTGGGCGGCGCCTTGAAGCTGATCGGGGACGCCGAACCGCTGACCGAAGCGCTGAACGGCTTCGGCGACGCCTACATCGGCGAGTTGCGGACGGCCTTCCTGTCGCGGCTGGGCGTGCTGAGCCTCGGCGAGGCCGCCGATCAGCGGCTGATGGATGCGACCCTGGCCCTGCTCCGCGAGGGCGGCGAGGCCTTGCGCTGGGAGCCGCTGTTCCACGACTGGTTCGGCGGCTTCGCCTCGTCGGCGCGGGCGCTGGGGGGGCCGCGCGGGCAGCATTATCAGGGCGAGACCTTCGACGCCTTCCGCTTCGCCCTGTTTGAGCACGAACCCGATCGGCCCGAGCGGCTGGAGGCGCCGCTCTTCGCCCGGGCCGAGCCCGAAGAGATGCTGATCGACGAGGTCGAGGCGATCTGGGCCGCGATTGACGCCCACGACGACTGGGGCCCGCTGCAGGCGAAGCTCGGGCGCCTGGACGACCTGCGCGAGGCCTTGGCCCAGGGGCAGGCCGACACGGGCTGACGCGGTCGAGGATTACGAAGAATTATGGTTACGGCCACGCTTCCGCCGCCGATCGCGCGCAGAAGGCGGTCACGGATGGTTACAGTCACGCTTCGCCCCTTGCGGACAGGACCGCACGATCCGACATCGTGACTGTTGCAAATAACAAGAGCGCCTCCCCGGCGTCGGACAAATGACTTCTCGGACCTTCTCTCCCGCGCGTTCGCGGCTGAACGCCAGCTATCGCAACCTGACCCTCTGGACGCTCCAGGGGTGGCTGGCGATGTTCTTCATCGCCGCCGGCTACGCCAAGCTGAGCGAGCCGATGGCCAATCTGATCGACCTGATGCGCTGGCCCGCGCTGGTTTCGGAAAGCATGGTGCGCGGCCTCGGTGTCGCCGAGATCGTGCTCGCCGTCCTGGTGCTGGCCCCGCTGGCGTCGTGGAAACACGGCCGGCCGCTGCTGGTGATGGCCGCCTCCGGTTTGCTGGCGCTGGAGGCCGTGATGCTCGGGCTGCACGCCTTCGGTCAGGACGTCGGCCCGGCGGTGACCAACCTCGTGCTGATAGCGATGACGGCGCCCGTCCTGTGGATGCGGGCGCGCGAGGTTCGCTGACGTTCCGACCGCCCAAGCGGCCGGCGGCCGGCCTAAGCGGGTGCAATAGCCCGGCCCGCCGGGCCGACGGCCGACCCGCGGCCCAGCGTCGCAAGCCGTTTGAGAATGCGAATGCGATTGACTCGCAAGCAGCGCCGTGATGGAGGAAGCCCTCCCGTCTCGCTTCGTCCGGAAACGCCGTGCCCCCTCGCCTTCTCGTGACAGCCTCCCTGCTGGCGATCGCCGCCGCGACCCCAGCGATCGCGCAGGACCCTGATCCCACGGCCCTCGAGGAAGTGGTCGTCACCGCCTCCCGCATCGAACAGCCGCGCTCGGCCCTCGCGGCCACGGTCGAGATCATCGAGGGCGAGGCCATCGTGCAGCAGACGGCCCTCGCCGCCTCGGCCGTCGAGACGGTCGCGGCCTTGGTGCCCTCGTTCTCGCCGACGCGGCAGAAGCTCTCCGGCTTCGGGGAGACGCTGCGCGGACGCTCGCCGCTGTACCTCGTGGACGGCGTGCCCCAGTCGACGCCGCTGCGGGATGACAGCCGCGACGGCTACACCATCGATCCCTTCTTCATCGACCGTATCGAGGTGATCTTCGGCTCCAACGCCATCCAGGGCGTCGGCGCCACCGGCGGGGTGGTCAACTACGTCACCGCCCGCAAGCCGTCCGAGGGCGAGGGGCTGACGGGTCGGATGATGGCCCAGGTCACCACCGACGACGAACTGCAGGGCGACGGGGTCGGGGCCAAGATCGCCGCCATCGGCGGGCGGGATTTCGGGTCGTTCGACCTGAGCCTCGGGGCGGCCTTTGAGACCCGCGGCGCCTATTACGACGCCGACGGACGCCGCATCGGCTTCGACGGGGCCCAGGGCGAGGTCCAGGACTCGCAGGCCCTGTCGCTGTTCGCCCGCGGCGGATGGGACCTGGGGAACGACCGGCGCCTCGAAGGCTGGATCAACCGCTTCGACCTCGAAGGCGACGGCGACTATGTCACCGTGGCGGGCAGTCGCACGATGCGCGTGCCCACGACGGCCGTGCGGGGTCAGGCCCCGGGCCGTCAGCCGTCCAACGAGGTCGCCTCCGCGGCGCTGACCTACACCGACCGCGACCTGTTCGGCGGCGTGTTCCAGGCCCAGGTCTTCGCCCACGACTATCAGGGCGTCTTCGGCGGCGGCAGCTTCCCGGACTTTCAGGACCCCGGCATCGCCCCCGTCGGGACGCTGTTCGACCAGTCGGCGAACAACTCCGAAAAACTGGGCTTCAAGATCGACTGGCAGGGCGGGATTCCCGGCCTGCCGGGGCTGAAGGCCTTGGTCGGCGTCGACGGGCTGCGTGACCGGACCTATCAGGAACTCATCCTGACCGGGCGCAACTGGGTGCCGGAAACCGCCTATGAGAGCCTGTCGCCCTTCCTGCAGGTGAACCAGTCGCTGCTGGCCGACCGGCTGAGCCTGTCCGCCGGGGTGCGTCATGAATCGGCGAAGCTTAAGGTTGACGACTTCCAGACCCTGTTCGCCTACGGCCCGCAGACGGTGGCGGGCGGCGAGCCGGGCTTTGAGGAGACCCTGTTCAACGTCGGCGCCGCCTTCGAGATGGGCCCCGGCCTGCTGGCCTACGCCTCCTTCGCCCAGGGCTTCACCATGCCGGACGTCGGCCGGGTTCTGCGCGGCATCAATATTCCCAATCAGGACGTCGACACCTT
>NZ_DASWNO010000164.1:0-7350 GCF_036399195.1 Brevundimonas sp. | reverse complement strand
ATCGGCAAGCTGGCGGGCGAACTGCTGAAGGACCCGGTCAAGGTGTCGGTGACGCCCCAGGCCACCACGGTTCAGCGCATCAACCAGTCGATCATCCACATCGAACAGGGCCGCAAGCGCGCCCTGCTGACCGAGATGTTCAGCGACCCGACCTTCACCCGCTGCCTGGTCTTCACCAAGACCAAACACGGAGCCGACAAGGTCGCGGCCTACCTTGAGGCCGGCGGCGTCGAGGCCGGGGCCATCCACGGCAACAAGAGCCAGCCGCAGCGCGAGCGCACGCTCGACGCCTTCAAGAAGGGCAAGCTGCGGGTGCTGGTGGCGACCGATATCGCCGCGCGCGGCATCGACGTCGACGGCGTCTCGCACGTCGTCAACTTCGAACTGCCGTTCGTGCCCGAGGCCTATGTGCACCGCATCGGCCGCACGGCCCGCGCCGGCGCCGACGGCTCGGCCATCAGCTTCGTGGCCGGCGACGAGATGAAGCTGCTGCGCGACATCGAGAAGGTCACGCGCCAGAAGATCCCCTCGACCGACCGCCGCAACGACAAGTCGCTGGCCCTGCTGGACCAGTCGATCATGGCCTCGGGCGTCGGCTCGAAGGCTTCCATGCCCGACGACGGCCGCGGCGACCGCCAGCAGCAGCGCGGTCCGCGCAACCCGCGCCGCGACGGCGTCAAGCTGGAAGGCGGCGGCCAACCGCACCGTGTCCGCAAGCCCGGCCCGGGCCGCGACGTCCGTCCGACCCCGGAACGGGCGTTCGACCCGCTGGCGCGCGAGCGTCCGCGCCCGTCGAACAACGATCCGCGCCAGGGCGGCAACGCCGTCGCCGTGGCCGCCAAGCCGGACGGCGAGATCAAGCGCCGTCCCCGCCGCCGGCGCCCGTCCAACGGCGGACAGGGCTATGCCGCCAAGGGCTAAGCTCCACGCATCCCTGAAGTCATGGCGCCCGCCGGAGAGATCCGGCGGGCGTTCGTGTTCAGGAGTCCCGACGCCCGGCCAGTTGCTGCGACGGACGCCGCGCCGAATCGTCGAACCTTGCTTTGCGGCGTTAACCCGTCAGGGCGGATCAGGGATTAAACACGTCGGCGAGGAGCGTGTGCGGCTCACGGAGTTTGTTGATGCCCGGCAAAATTTTGATCGTCGACGATCATGAATCCGTCCGCAGCATCCTGGACGCCGTCCTCTCCCACGCCGGCTATGAATGCATGACGGCCAGCACCGGCGAGACCGCCCTGCAGATGGCGCGGCGCTTCAAGTTCGATCTCGTCGTCCTCGACGTCAACATGCCCCACATGTCGGGCCTCGAGGTCCTCAGCCGCATTCGCCGCTGGGCGCCTTCGGTGCTGATGGTGACCGCGAACAGCAGCATCGACTCCGTGCGGGCGGCGGTGAAGCTGGGCTGCGACGGCTATGTCGCCAAGCCGATCGACCCGGCGACCCTGCTGGCTCGCGTCGAGCGGATCCTCGCGCGCCCGGTCGTTCATATCTGAGGCGTGTCGGTCGCCGCTTGGGCGCCGCGCACGAAAACGCCCGCCGGAGCGGTCCGGCGGGCGTTTCGATGTTCAGTGCGTCGGGGTCAGGCGGCGGCGGTGACCGGGGCGCTCGACTCCGACGGGTCGCGCAGGACGTAGCCGCGGCCCCAGACGGTCTCGATGTAGTGTTTGCCGCCGGCGGCGGTGGCCAGCTTCTTGCGCAGCTTGCAGATGAAGACGTCGATGATCTTGAGCTCGGGCTCGTCCATGCCGCCGTACAGGTGGTTCAGGAACATTTCCTTGGTCAGGGTGGTGCCCTTGCGGAGCGAGAGCAGCTCCAGCATCTGGTATTCCTTGCCCGTCAGGTGGACGCGGTGACCGTTTACCTCGACCGTCTTGCCATCCAGGTTCACGGCGATCTCGCCGGTGTGGATGATGGCCTGGGCGTGACCCTTGGAGCGACGGACCACGGCGTGAGTGCGAGCGATCAGTTCGTCCTTGTGGAAGGGCTTGGTCATGTAGTCGTCCGCGCCGCCGCCGAACGTCTTGACCTTGGTCTCGATCTCCGAGGTTCCCGACAGGATCATCACCGGGGTGTTGACCTTGCCGACGCGCAGCTGGCGCAGGACCTCAAGGCCGTTCATGTCCGGCAGGTTCAGGTCCAGCAGGATCAGGTCATAGTCGTAGATCTTGCCGAGATCGATGCCCTCTTCGCCGAGGTCGGTCGTGTACACGTTGAAGCCTTCCGACTTCAGCATGAGCTCGATGCTCTGCGCGGTTGCGTGATCATCTTCGATAAGCAAGACGCGCATTGATGCCCCTCCAGGCAAAGCTTGACAGTGGCTCCGACATTCGCATGGCGGGTAACCTTGTTGGGGAGTTAACCGAGCAAAAACTTAAGAAAGGTTAACGCCACCCCATTGAGGCGAATCGTAGGCTGATTTGCGAATCGGCGTCGAGAGTCCCGAGTCAAGATCGCGCACTTTCCCCGCCCCTTGCCGAAGGCATGGCTCCATACGACCGCAATCGACGCCCCCTAGGATCATATTCCTAGCCTTGGGCCTGCGGGGGAACGACTGGCTTCAGTCGGGATGATTGGGAGCGACGCGATGGACGACATGCACTGGGGTCAGGTCCACGAGACGGACCGTATTCGCGCGGGACTGGCGCTGCAGATGGTCGCCGCGACCACAGGGGTGCCTGCCGAGCGGATGAGGAGCGGCGCCCGGCTCGGGGGGCCCGCCTGCCGGGCGCGCTGGCTGGCGATGTACCTCGCCTATGTCGCGTTTGGATGGCCGCTTGAGCGGGTGGCATACGCTTTCGGTTTGAACCGCGCGACCGCCGCCGCGGCTTGCCGATGGGTCGAGGAGAGCCGCGACCGCCCCGCGCTCGACGCGCTGCTTGATCGGCTGGAGCGGTGCGTCCGCGATGTGCTGGAGGCGCCGCGCTGCGAACTTCGAGCATGAGCGCGAGCGACGCGACGGCCGATCCCGTCCTTGACCGTGCGACACGACTGCTGGCGCGCCCGCATGGCTGGATCGACGCATTGCCGGACGGCGGATACGGCCTTCGGGTCGGGCGCGACCGTCGAAGCCGCGTCCTGTTTCAAATCGATGAGGCCCTGTTCCGGCGACTGGCCGAGCGGCCGGGATTGAAGGGCCGGTCCGGAGGGGGCTGGATCGCCGACGCGCGAAAGGGGGTCCCGGAGGCGCCTGGCGCCGGGCGGCCGGGCGTGATCGAGGGAGCCCGCGCCACCATGGACAGTGAGGGTCGGACACAGGTGAAACGAGCCAACCTCGGCCATTCCGCCATCGCCTGGCTGGCGTCGCGCAAGGACGGCGGGGGCGAGCCCTGGCTGGCGCCGCGACAGGTCGCGGCCGCGCATCGGCTGGGCCGCGATGCGGAGGTCGCCCTGCGCGGGGCCTCGGTCACGATGCGGTGGGACGGCCTGCCGCGGTCCGGCGCGGGCGGAAGAGTCCGGCGGGCCGACCCGGGCGCGGGCGCGGCCGCCAGGAGGGTGGAAGCCGCCCTGGCCGCGTGTGGCGCGGCGCGAGGGCTGGTGGACGCCATCTGCATCCGGGCCTCGGCCCTGCAGGCGGCCGAGCAGGATCTCGGACTGCGTCGGCGAGCCGGCAAGGAGTTGCTGCGCGCCGGCCTGACCAAGCTCGCCGCGCATTACCGGATAGGATGACAGGCCTCAGAAAGTCCGCGGCGATGGAGCGGTGGACGGCGGTTGGGCGAGGGCGATGGGATCGGCGGACGCCTCGGCCGGACGAACGTCGGATGGTGGTCGAGGTGGTCCAGCGGCCGAACCGACAGCCCGCCAAGACGATCACCGGCTTCTACTACTGAGCTTCGGCCGCGGCTTCGCGAATGCGCCCGACCATGGCGTTGAGACCATTGGCGCGCTGACGGGTCAGGGCTGCGGGCAGGCCCAGCCGATCCAGGGCGGCGCGCGCGTCGAACGCGAGTATCTCCGTCGGCCGCCGCCCGGAATACAGCTTCAAGAGCAGCGCGATGTTACCCTTCGACAGGGCGCTGTCGCTGTCGGCGAGGAAGCGGAGCCGGTCGTCGTCGCGGCGCACCGCCAGCCAGACCTGCGCCGCACAGCCGGGCACCTTGTTCGGATCGGTTCGATCGGCCTCCGGCAGCGGCTCCAGCCCTTTTCCGAGATCGATGACGTACTCGATCCGGCCTTCCCAGTCGTCGAGCACGTCGAAATCCTCCGCCAGTTCGGCCAGGGTCTCGTCGATTGAAGGCTGCGGCGTCATCGGGCGCAGATAGGCCGCGTACGCGTTAACGACAACCTTCGGACATCTCCCCAGAAAACCGCTCTTGGCCTGTGGCGCCAGTCGCCTGGAAAGCGTGCGCGCTTTGGACGACTCAGCCAGGGGACTAGAGTGGCCTCACCGTCGGCGCATTGTCGGCCTCTCCTCCTTCGCCCTTGATCCAGCCCGCCCCCGCCATGTCCCGATCGTCAAGCCGCGCTGCACCGGGCGACCGCGCCGCGCTCGCTGCGTGGCACGCGGGCTGGGCCGTGTCCGCGGCGCTGCTGGCGCTGGTCGGCGGCTGGCTGGGCGCGGTGGACGGGGCGGTGTTCTACGGCGTCCTCGCCATGGCCGTTCCCGGCGTGGCGGGTCTGGGTCTTCTATGGCGCGACGGAAGCGACCAGCGGATGGCCCTGCTGTGGGTTTGGGGCGCGGCCGCCTTTATCGCCGCCGGCCTTTCGGGCGGATTGACCGGACCTCTGGCCGGATTTGTATTCCTGCCGATGGCCGCCGGCCTCGCCTTCGGCGGGACGCGCGCGGTTCAGGCCGGCGCATTGGCCGCTGGAACCGCGACCTTGGCCGGGCTTCTGGCGGCCTGGGCAGGTGGTCCCGGCGTTCATCGGCCTGAGTTGGCCGCGGTGTCCGCCCTGCTGACAGCGGGGGCCGCGGCCCTGGCCGTCCGGCTCTCATGGCGGCAGCACGAGGCGCAGCTGGCGGCGGCGACCGCCGGGACAGCGCGTGTCGAAACCCTGCTGGCGGCCCAGCCGGCCCTGATGCTGGTGCTCGAACCGTCAGGGCGCGTCGTGGCCGCCTATGGCTCACCTCCCGGTTATCTGGCGATCGATCCCCTGTTCGAGACCGGCCTCGTGGACGCCGTTCACGCGCCCGACCGGCCGCGGTTGCTCGACGCGCTGGAACGGGCGCAGGCGGGACATGAAGGAGCCGCCCTGTTCGCCCCCCGAAGCGCTCTCGATCGCCGCGCCCAGCTGATCGTGCGCCGGCTGGACGACGCCCCCGGCGGCCGTCTGATCGCCCAGATTTCCGACGCCACGACGCAGTACGCCCGCGAGCTTGGACTCGAGGTCGCCCGCAACGAGGCCGAGGCGCGAGAGGCGGGCAAGACCCGCTTCCTCGCCAACATGAGCCACGAGTTGCGGACGCCGTTGAACGCCGTGCTCGGCTTCTCGGACATCATGCGGCAGCGCATCTTCGGGCCGATGCCCGACCGCTATGGCGACTATGCCGACAACATTCATCAGGCGGGCCGGCACCTGTTGGACCTGATCAACGACCTGCTCGACGTCGCCAAGATCGAGGCCGAGCGGTACACGCTGACGCTCGAGCGCTTCGACGCGCGCGAGACCCTGTCCGCCGCCATGGCGCTGGTCCGGGTGCATGCGGAAGAGAAGGGCGTCAGCCTGTCCAGCGTGCTGCCGGCCGAGCCGCTGGACGTCTCCGCCGATCGTCGGGCGCTGAAGCAGATCACGCTGAACCTGCTCTCCAACGCCGTGAAATTCACGCCCGCCGGAGGAACCGTGACGGTGACGGCGGAAACCGCGGGCGCCGATCTCGAAGTCGTCGTCGCAGACACCGGCGTCGGCATCGCGCCGGAAGACGTGCGGCGTCTCGGTCGTCCCTTCGAACAGGCCGGGGGCGTAGAGCAGCGCCGTCAGGGCACTGGGCTGGGTCTGTCGCTCGTGCGCGCTTTCGCCGAACTGCACGGCGGCCGGATGACGATCGACAGCACGCTCGGCGAGGGCACGGCGGTGACGGTCCGGCTCCCGGTGGCGCTCGTCGCCCGCGCCCCGGCTCCCGAGGGCGGGGCCGAGGTCATTCCGATGCCGATGAAGGGCGGAGGCTGACGCCTCAGATCGCGCCCATGGCCAGGAAAGCCCGGGCCGCGGCGAAATCCCCGGCCTCGAACCTCGCCGTCGCCACGGTGCCGTCCCGGAAATGGAACTCGACCGCGAAGGCTTCCCGCGGATCCAGCCGCTCCACTGCGGCTGCGGCGGACGCGGGGAAGCGCCAGGTCTCGCCGGCGCGGCTGTCGCTGGTCAGCAGGCCGCGATCCGCGGCGGCGACGCCGGTCGCCCAGTAGCTGGCTCGCGCGGAGGCGGGAACCAGACCGTCTCCGTTCAGCCAGGGACGGGGAACCCGCATCGGATCCCGCAGCACAATCCGCGCGGCGTACGGTCGAGACCGACCGACGAAGCTGACGACGGTCATCAATTCCGACGTGGCCTCCGCGCCCGCATAGCCGAAGGTGACCGGCGACGCGCCAACGCGCGACTCCTGCCGCAACTTCCAGGCGGCGCTTTCGGAGCGGGTCCGGACCGCGGTCCAGTCCTGCTCGGCGCCGGGAAAGGTCATGCGCGGCGTTCGGAGCCAACCGGAAAAGGCCTGGTCGACCCGAGCGCGCACGGTGGCCAGCTGCGGGTCGCGGCACGACACTGATTGAGCGCGAGACCAAGCCCGGGCGGCGGTGGCGGTCAGCGCCGTCTCAGCAATCCCGGACCGCAGCGCGGCCCCGCGGGCCTGGGCCGTAGCGGCGCTCAATGCGGCGTCCAGCCGGGTCTCGAACAATCCGCAGCGGGCGTCAGCGGCCACGACGAAGGCGCGCTCGTAGTAGGTGTCGACAGGCCCGGCCGAGGCGGCGGACGCAAGGAAAGTCGTCGCCGCGGCCAGCGCGGCGGCTATGGTCTTCCGTGCGGGGCGCCCTATCGTCATGGAGCCGCATCCTGGGCGCCACACGTTCCGGTACGGTTTCCGGACAGGGTTATCAAAGTGCTTCTTTCCAGCGACCTGTGGGTCTCGGCCCTGATCCGCCGGGCCGAGCTCGGCGGCGCTTTCGCCACGGTGGTGCGCAAGGGCGACCAGCGGGCCGGGACCGTCATCGTCAAGGTGTTCGACACCTCGACCCGCCGCGCCCGCCTCTATAGCGAGGCCTTCGGCGCGGATGGAGAGCGGCTGTGGATGCAGCCCGTCGAGAGCGAACAGGAGAGCGAGCTGGACGCGTATATCGAGCGGCAGAACGGATACGACCCGGACCTGTGGGTGGTCGAGATCGAGGACCGCGCGGGCCGGCACTTCATCACGGAGACGGTGGC
>NZ_DASWNO010000163.1:0-30646 GCF_036399195.1 Brevundimonas sp. | reverse complement strand
GCCTCGTGCACGAACCGCACCTCGGCGAAGCCGCTCGCCAGCCCGTGCCGCGCCTTGCCGGCGAGGATCACGTCCAGATGCTGGTCCTTGCGGCTGGTGATGTCGGTCAAGCCGGCTCCTCCGTCGGTCCCGCCAAGGCATAGCCGACGCCGCGTTCAGGCCAAAGCTTTCAGGCCGGGCTCATCTGTCACGCTGGCGGGCCGCGCCTGCGAGGCGTATTCTGGCGGCATGCTGATCGCCGCCTTCCTCGCCGTCGCCCTGGGCGTCTTCGCCCTGATGGAGGGGGTGGCCTGGTGGTCGCACCGCTATGTCATGCACGGCTGGGGCTGGGTCTGGCACCGCAGCCACCACCAGCCGCGCACCGGCCTGTTCGAGGCCAACGACCTGTACGCCGTGGTCGGCTCCATCGCTGGGATCAGCCTGTTCTCGCTGGGCTGGTGGAGCGGGTCGTGGCTGATCTACGCCGTGGCCACGGGGGTGACCCTGTATGGGTTGGCCTACGCCGTGTTTCACGACGGATTGGTGCATCAGCGCTGGCCCTTCCGCTGGGTGCCGCGGCGCGGCTATCTGCGCCGCCTGATTCAGGCGCACCGCCTGCACCATGCGGTGATGAGCCGGGGCGGCGCGGTGTCGTTCGGCTTCCTGCTGGCCCCCGATCCCGCAGCGTTGCACGTGGAGCTGAAGCGCCTGCGGGCGGAGCGCCGCCGGCCGGTGCGCCAAGACTGATTGATCCTCTCGATGGCCAACGGTCTCGTCTTTCCGGGGCCGCGGAGCGGAACCCGGAACCCAGAGGTTCGGGTGCTGGTCTGAGCGGCCAAGCCTGGTGTCCAGTCTCCTGGATTCCGGGTTCCGCTGCGCGGCCCCGGAAGGACGAATGAAGATGACGGCCCGGTGGTCTAGACCCGGGTCCAGAGGGCGGCGGGCCGCGCCGGGGGCGGTCGCCCCTTGTCCAGCACCTGCGTCCAGATGGCGATCAGAAACCCCCGCCCGAAGAGCCACAGCTTCAGCGGTTTGCCGACCACGACGCGCCGCCGCCAGACGCCCGGCCCGCGCCGCCGCACCTTGCGGCCGATCTCGCGATAGACGCCCCGCGCCGCCGCGATCGCCATGGACGATCGGAATGGCAGCCCCCGCAGCCCGTCGCGGGCGCTGTCATAATAGGGCTCCGCCAGCTTCAGGAGGCGACTGGTGACCGCGTGGACCTGAGCCCGGTTCGCCGGATCGGCCACAGCGGCGGCGGTTGGCGCCAGCCCGGCCTCGGCCAGCCAGTCCGCCGGCAGGTAGAGCCGCCCGTTCTCGGCGTCCTCGACTACGTCGCGGGCGATGTTGGTCAGCTGGAACGCCAGACCGAGATCCTGCGCCCGCCGCAGCACCTCGGGGTCCGAGGCGCCCATGACCCGCGCCATCATCACGCCGACCACCCCCGCCACATGCCAGCAATAGGCCATGACGTCGTCGATGGTGCGGTAGTTCCGGTGATCCACGTCCATGGCGAAGCCGTCGATCAGGTCCAGCGGCCAGCGCTCCGGCAAACCGTGCCGCAAGGCGACGCGCTGGAAGGCGGCGAAGGTGGGGTCGGCCATGGTCTCGCCGGCCAGAGCGCGCCGTGTCTGGTCATACAGTCGCGCCAGCCGCAGGCGCTGCTCCTCCGGGCTGATGTCCTCGTGGCCGTGGCCGTGGTCCTGCCCGTCGATAGCGTCGTCGCAGGCCCGGCACCAGGCGTACAGCAGCCAGGCGTCCTCGCGCACCTCCGGATCGAACAGCCGCGACGCCGAACGGAAGCTCTTTGACCCCTTGACGATGGAGACGCGTGAAGCTTCCAGAATGGCGTCGGCCGTAGCCATCAGGCCTCCTGTTCCAGCATCAGCCCCGCCGTCGCCTTGGCCGAGCCGACGACCCCCGGAATGCCGGCCCCCGGATGGGTGCCGGCCCCGACGACATACAGGTTGGGGATGCGGTCGTCGCGGTTGTGCGTTCGGAACCAGGCGCTCTGCGTCAGGATCGGCTCCAGCGAGAAGGCGCTGCCGAGGTGGGCGTTCAGCTCGCCCTTGAAGTCCGCCGGGGTGAATATCCGGCTGGTGACCAGGTCCCGCTTCAGGTTGGGGATGTAGCGGGCTTCGAGATAGTCGAGGATGCGGTCGCGGTACTTCGGACCCTCGACGGCCCAGTTGATGTCGGCCGCGCCGAGATGCGGCACGGGCGACAGAACGTAGTGGGTCGAGCATCCCGGCGGGGCCATGCCCGGGTCGGTCGCGCAGGGGCTGTGCAGGTACAGGGAGAAGTCGTCCGGCAGCGAGGGCCCCTTGAAGATCTCGCCGATCAGCTCGCGGTAGCGCGGCCCGAAGCAGATGGAATGGTGCGCCAAGTGCGGCTGCGGCGTCTTCAGCCCGAAGTGGGTGACGAACAGCGACATCGAGAAGCGCTTGGACTTCAGCGACTTCGCCTTGGCCTTGCCGCGCGGCGTGTGCCCGAGAAGCCGTTCGTAGGTGTGCACCACGTCGGCGTTCGAGCCGACCATGTCGGCGGAGATGACGTCTCCGCCTTCCAGGGTGACGCCGGTGACCCGCCCATCCGCCATGTCGATCGACCCAACTGGCGCGTTCAGCCTCAGGTCGCCGCCGAGGTCAGTGAAGAAGCGCGCCAGCCCGGCGATCAGGGCCCCGGTGCCGCCCTTGGCGAACCAGACTCCGCCGCGCCGCTCCAGCGCGTGGATCAGGGCGTAGACCGAGCTGGTCTTGAAGGGGTCGCCGCCGACGAGAAGCGTGTGAAAGCTGAACGCCTGCCGCAGCTGGGGATCCTTGATGTAGCGGGCGACCATGGCGTGGACGCTGTTCCAGCTCTCCAGCCGCGCCAGTTCCGGCGCCGCCTTGATCATCGACCAGAAGCTCTGGAACGGCACCGCCCCCAGCTTGACGTAGCCCTCCTGGAACAGCTCTTCGGAATAGGCGTGGAAGCGGCGGTAGCCCTCGACGTCGGCCAGGTTGAACTTGGTGATTTCGGCGTCCAGCACGGCCTGGTCGTTGGCGTAGTCGAAGCTGCGGCCGTCTTCCCACAGCAGGCGGTAGAAGGGATCGACAGGCAGCAGCTCGACGTAATCCGCCAGTTTGCTGCCAGTGCCCTCGAACAGGTCCTCGAGGCAGGCCGGGTCGGTGATGACCGTCGGGCCCGCGTCGAAGACGAAGCCCTGATCGTTCCAGACGTAGGCGCGGCCGCCGGGCTTGTCGCGTTTCTCCAACAGGGTGGTCTTCACCCCGGCGCGCTGCAGGCGGATGGCCAACGCCAGCCCCCCGAATCCCGCGCCGATGACCACCGCCCGTTTCGCCGTCCGGTCTCTCACGTCGATGATCCTCGTCCGGTCTCGCGCAACTGCCGAAGGGCGGCCGCGACCGGCACCGGTGGTTTTCCCGCGAGGATGCGCGCCTTGTCGAGCGCTGTGCTGCGACCTGCGTAGAAGCGCCGCACCACGCCTTCGGGCAGGCCATAGAACCGCTGGAACACGCGCCAGCGCTGTTCGGGCGCGGCGGCGCGGAACAGCATGCGATTCAGCAGGCGATAGAACCGCCGCTCGCGCCACAGACGTTTCGACCGGTTTTCCGTCAGGGCCCGCAGCCCCGCCGAGGTCAGCTCCGGCTCGCACGCGATCTCGCGGGCGAGGCCGACGGCGTCGGGCAAGGAGTAACCCGTGACCGGATGGAACAGCGCCGCCGCCAGCCCCGCCCGGGCGATCTGCGGCTCTCCCGCCCAAAACGTGTCGATGTCGCCGTCCAGCGCGATCGGGAGAACCCCCTGCTCCTCTCCCATGACCGCCTCGACCGTCCAGCCGCGCGAGCGCGCATAGGCGTCGATGCGGCCACCTAGCAACGCGTAGTCCAGCTCCGGGCTGTCGCTGTAGTAGGTGTCCTCCACGAGCACCGTCCGGGCGTCGAACGGCAGCAGGTAGACGAACCGGTAGCCGCCCGACTGCGCCACCGTCGCATCCATGATCGTGGGTCGCGTCAGCCCATGCGGGGCCGTCAGCCGCAGGGTGCGTCCGAGGAAGAGCTGCCAGCCAAGGAGGAGATGCGGTGTCGCGGACGGCCCACGCGCGTCGATGACCGCCTTGCCGTGCAGCCTGCGTCCGTCGGCCAGATCGACGCCTCCGGGATCGAGCGCGACGGCGTTGCCTGCGATCAGGCCGTTCCCCAGCAGAGGGGCGACCGTATCGTGCAGCGCCTCAGACGTGATGCTGTTGTAGGGCGTTCGCAGAGTTCGGGCCCGGGCCGGAAAGTAGACTTCATGGCCAGCCGGCCACCTGTGCGCGACGGCCGGCCCGAGCCAGTCCCGGTCGGTCCCGTCAAGGTCGCTGTCGAAGAAGGACCAGGTGTGGCGACCGCCGATGCGGCCGTCCCGCTCGACGACCGCGACCCGGAGCTCAGGCCGGTCGAGCGCCAACCTCCAAGCGATGAGGCCGGCCGCCAGACCGCCGCCGACGAGGATCAGGTCGTAATCGCCGGCTGACGGAGGCATGCGTCGGGTCTAGCACGTCCCGTCGCGCGGCCAAGCCTCAGGGCTGCTTCTCGACATGCAGGGCATAGGGCCCCGTCTGGCCCTGCTGGAATGCGCCGGCCCGGATTTCGTAGGAGCCGTCGGCGGGCGCGGTCCACTCCAGCTTCGCGTGGGTGTCGGACAGGCTGTCGTCATCCG
This sequence comes from Brevundimonas sp., assembly GCF_036399195.1. Lineage (GTDB taxonomy): Bacteria > Pseudomonadota > Alphaproteobacteria > Caulobacterales > Caulobacteraceae > Brevundimonas. Next base: position 25,963 of record NZ_DASWNO010000163.1, on the reverse strand, counting down.
AGCCCAGGACCTCGAACGCCCCCTCTTCGCCCGTACGGCCCACCGCGATCAGACTGTCGACGTCATTTGAGACCATGGTGATCAGCAGCTTGTCGCCCTCTTTGAAGGCGACGCGGTAAGCGTCGTAGAAGCTGTTGTCGTCTGCCGTCGCGTCCGTTTCCGTCAGGGTTCCGCGGGCGGTGACCCCCACCAGCAGGCTGCCCGGCCGCGGCTGCGGCCCCCGGTCGATGAGTTCGAGCGAATACAGGCCCTTGCCTTCGGCGCCGAGCGGCAGCGCGCGGAGCACATAGTCGCCGTCCTCAGGGAGGGTGAAGTTCAGCCGCGAGTCCGTTCCTTCGCGAAGGCCATCGTCATCCGAGGCCAATTCGACGAAATCCCCGTCACTGCGCCCGATCCTCAGGAAGGTGTCGAAGTCCCCCGACCGCATCAGCGCCTGGATGCGTTGGCCGGCCTGACCCGTGATCATGTACGCGTCGTAGTTTCGGTCCTCCGAGTCGGTTGGATCAGTCTCACCGATCTCGCCCTGAAGGGTCGAGCCGAACGCGAGCGCGGCGGGTGGCTGCTCCGGCTCGATTTCAGCCAGCACGAGGGAATAGGTTCCAAGGGCGTCGGAGAAGCCGCGGGCCTCTACGACATAGGAGCCCGTCCTCGGCAGGGTGAATGTCAGACGAGAGTCCGTTCCAGTCGGCCCGCTGTCGTCGTCTTCGGCCAGGCTGACCCGGTTCTCGTCGAACAGCTGGAGATAGGTGTCGATGTCGGGCGACGTCATGTCGATCCGGACCCTCTGGCCCTCCCGGCCCGAGAAACGGTATGCGTCGGCCGGTCGGCCGTTCTCGCTCTTTCCGTCCTCGGGGGTGAGTTCGCCCTGCACGGTCGCGCCGATCTCGATGGGCTGGGCCGAAGCGGGCGGCGGACCCTCAGTCACCACCAGGGTGTAGGCGCCCTCCCCGGACGCATCCAGAGCGGTGGCGCGGATGAGATACTCGCCGGCGTCCGGCGCGGTGAAGACCAGCCGCGCGTTCAGGCCCATGTCCGGGCCGTCGTCGTTCATGGCCAGTTCCTCGAAGGCTCCGCCGCTCATCCGGCCGATGCGGACCACCGGATCGAAGGCGTCGGACGTCAAATCGACCGCCAGCCGCTCCCCGGCGCCGGCCCGAATCAAGAAGGCGTCATAGGCGGCGCCGTCGTCCGTTTCACCGTCGGAGGACGCAAGCCGTCCCTGAACGGACTGCCCGAGCCTGACCCGCCCCGGCCGCGGAGCCGGGCGCGCCTGCGGCCGCTCGGTAAGCGTCAGCGTGTAGTCGCCGCCTTCCAGTCCCGACAGCGGGCGCGCCCTCAACATGTAAACGCCGGTGCGATCGGTGGTGAAGCGGACCCGCGAGTCGGTCCCCTCGCCCAGACCGTCGTCGTCGCTGGCGATGGGGGCTCTCATGTCGTCAGGGCCGTACACCTCGAGGTAGGCGTCGAAAGCCCCGGAGCGCAGCACCGCTTCCAGCCTCTGGCCGGGACGTGCGACGATGGAATAGTCGTCGAATCGCCATGTGCCGTCAGCGCTTATCGCGTCGCCTACGGCAATCTGACCCTGGACAGTCCGACCCGCCGAGAGCGAGACCGGAGCCTGGGCCAGAGCCGGAACGGCGCTCGCGAGGGCCAGCAGGCCGACGGCCAATGTGAGTTCGCGGCGCATGAAAGTCCCCCGGTTGCGACGCCGATCATAGACGCCGAACCGCACCCTCTGTAAATCGCCCCGAACGCGCCCTTTCCCGCATCGGAGCCCGAGCATGCCGGTCGAACACGCCGCCGCGACGATCATCGACGGCAAGGCGTTCGCCGCGGCGCTGGTCGAAAGGGTGTCGGCCGCCGCCGGTCGCCTGGCGAGCAGCACGGGGGTGACGCCGGGGCTCGCTGTGGTCATCGTCGGGAACGACCCCGCCAGTCAGGTCTACGTTCGGAACAAGGGCGACACCACGCAGCGCGCAGGCATGCGGTCGGACACGCACCGGCTCGAGGAGTCCGTCAGTCAGGCTGAGCTGCTCGCCCTGATCGCCACGCTGAACGTCGACTCAGGCATCCACGGGATCCTCGTCCAGTTGCCCCTCCCCGCTCACATCGACGCGGCGGCGGTCATCGGGGCCATCGATCCCGACAAGGACGTGGACGGCTTCCATGTGGTCAACGCGGGCCGTCTGGCGGTCGGTCTTCGGGGGCTTGTGCCCTGCACCCCGCTGGGTTGCGTCATGCTGCTGCGGTCTGAACTCGGCGATCTGTCAGGCCTGAACGCCGTGATCGTCGGGCGGTCGAACATCGTCGGCAAGCCGATGGCCCAGCTGCTGCTGGGGGAAAGCTGCACGGTCACCGTCGCCCATTCGCGCACCCTGGATCTGCCGGCGCTGTGCCGAACCGCCGATATCCTCGTGGCGGCGGTCGGCCGGGCCGAAATGATTCGCGGAGACTGGATCAAGCCGGGCGCGACGGTGGTCGACGTGGGGATCAACCGTGTCCCTTCGCGCGACCCGGCCAGGGCGGCGGAGGGGAAGATGCGGCTGGTCGGCGACGTGGCCTTCGCCGAGGCCGCGGCGGTCGCCGGTAGGATCACCCCTGTGCCCGGCGGCGTGGGCCCGATGACCATCGCCTGCCTGCTGGCCAACACCTACACCGCCGCCTGCCGCGCCGCGGGGGTCACGCCGGAAGCGCTGGACGGCTGAACCGTAGCCGCGCAAACTCATTGTTCCGCTTCCCGTCTGTCAGGAGACGTCCATGATCCGCTTCTCGCCCCGCGTCTCGGCCCTCGCGGCCATCGTGGTTCTGATCCCCGCCGCGGCGGGCTGCGGCATCAACACCATCCCGACCAAGGAAGAGATCGCCAAGGCCCGCTGGGCCGACGTCCAGTCCCAGTACCAGCGCCGCGCCGATCTGGTGCCCAATCTGGTCGCGACGGTGCAGGGCGCCGCCATCGCCGAGCGCACCACCCTGACCGAGGTCATCCAGGCGCGGGCGCAGGCGACGGGCGTGACCGTCACGCCCGAGACCCTAAGCGATCCCGCCGCGTTCCAGCGCTACCAGGCGGCGCAGGGGCAGCTGTCGCAGGCGCTGTCGCGGCTGCTTCTGGTCGTCGAGCGCTATCCCGAAATCCGGTCGAACCAGAATTTCGTAGCCCTGCAGTCGCAACTGGAAGGGACGGAGAACCGCATCGCCATTTCGCGGCGCGACTACAACGAGGCGGTTCGCGACTACAACACCAGCCTGCGCACCTTCCCGACGGTGCTCTGGGCCAACACCATCCATTCGGGCTCTGACCCGATGCAGCTTTTCACCGCCACCGAGGCGGCGCAGACCGCGCCGACGGTGAACTTCGACGCCCTGAACCCCGCGGCTCAACCGGGCGGCGCGGCCCCGGCCGTCGTGCCGGGCTCGACCCCGCCGGCCGCCGGCCCGCCGCCGGTCGCGCCCGCCCCGCAGCCCATTCCCCGGCCGGCCGCGACCACTCAGTGATCCACGCCCGGGCGTCGCGACCGCTGACGAGAGCCGCCGCCGTGCTGACGGCGTTGGTCGCCCTCCTGTGGCTTGCGCCCCTGAGCTCGGCGTCGGCGCAGCCGGGGCCGACCTTCCCGGCGCTGAGCGGCCGCGTCGTCGATCAGGGCGACCTGATCTCCGCCGCCAAGGAACTGGAGCTTTCGGAGAAGCTCGCCGCCCTGGAGCGTGACACCACCGATCAGCTCGTCGTCGTCACCGTTCCAGACCTCCAAGGCTACGAGATCGAGGAATACGGCTATCAGCTGGGCCGCGCCTGGGCCATCGGCCAGCAGGGCAAGAACAACGGCGCGCTGCTGATCGTGGCGCCGAAGGAGCGGAAGGTCCGCATCGAGGCGGGCTATGGCCTTGAGCCCGTGCTGACGGACGCTCTGTCCGCGATGATCATCCAGAACGACATCCTGCCGTCCTTTCGGGAGGGCTCCTTCGAGCGCGGCATCGAGCAGGGAGTCGACGCGATCGACCGCCAGCTCCGCCTTGATCCGGAACAAGCGCAGGCGCGCGTGGCCGCCGCCGAGCGTCCTAAGTCGTCCGCGCCGATCGGAGTGGCCGGCGTCATCGGCATCATCTTCCTGCTGCTTCTGCTCAGGATGATCGGCGGCGGGGGACGCGGGCGGCGCCGGCGCGGAGGCGGCATGGCTCCCATCATGATCTGGGCTGCGTCGGAGGCGCTTCGGGGCAGCGGCCGCGGCGGCGGCGGCTTCGGCGGCGGCGGATTCGGCGGCGGGGGATTTGGCGGCGGGGGCGGCAGTTTTGGCGGTGGTGGAGCCTCGGGCGGATGGTGAGCGAATTGACCGCTGACATGCACGCCCGCGTGGCCGAGGCGATCCGCGCCGAGGAAAGCCGCACCTCGGGCGAAATCTTCTGCGTCATGGCCCGCCGGGTTTCGACCTACCGCGACATCGCGCTGGGCTACGCGGCCGCGGCGGCGCTGATCCTGCCGTTGGCGCTGATCCCGCTGGGGTTCGAGCCGGCTTGGATTCCCGGCATGGGGGACAGCTGGCAGGGCGCCCACCTCGCCTCCGCCGACGTAGCGGTCGGTCAGACCCTGGCCGCCTACGCCCTTGTTCAGGCGACGATCTTCCTGATCGTCCTGCTGGTCGCGTCCATCCCAGCGGTGAGCCGGCGGGTGACGCCGCGCGCCATCCGTCGTGAACGGGTGCGCGAGGCCGCCCTGCAGCAGTTTCTGGCGCACGGATTGCACGTCACCAAGGCCCGGACGGGCGTCCTGATCTTCGCGGCGCTGGCTGACCATCAGGTCGAGGTGATCGCCGATGAGGGCATTCACAGCCGTGTCGATCAAGCGGTGTGGGCCGAAGCCGTGGAGGTTCTCACACGCGGTCTGAAGCGCGGCGATCCCGCGTCCGGATTTATTGACGCCGTCGCCCTCTGCGGCGGCGTTCTGGCCGAGCATTTCCCGCCCGCGCCGCGCAATGCAAATGAGATCGAGGACAAGCTGGTGGTTATCTGACCGCTTCGTCCGCCGCCGCTATGGCGTCTCATTCTTCGTGGTAAAGCTCGCCACCCTGACGCTTGGAGATCATCGCTCGACTCATGCCTCGCCTGCTGACCTACAATGTGCATCGCTGCGTGGGCGTTGATCGCCGGCTGGATGTCGCCCGCGTCGCGGCGGTGATCGCCGAGCACGCTCCCGACATCGTCTGTCTGCAGGAACTGGACGTGGGCCGCGCGCGGACCGGCTTCGTTGATCAGGCTCAGGCGATTGCCGACCAGCTGGCCATGACCTTCCATTTCCACGCCGCCATGCGGGTGGAGGCGGAGCAATACGGCGACGCCATCCTGACGGCCCACCCTGAACGGCTGATCAAGTCAGGGCCCCTGCCGACGATTCCGGGCTTTCGGGGGCTGGAGCCGCGGGGAGCCCTCTGGTCGGCCATCGAGATCGACGGCGTCACGCTGAACGTCATCAACACCCATCTGGGCCTCGTTCCACGCGAGCAGCGGATGCAGGCGGCGGCGCTGGTCGGCCCGGGCTGGCTCGGGCACGCGGACTGTGTGGGACCGACCATCCTGACCGGCGACTTCAACGCCACCTCGGTCACCCGTCCCTACCAGACGCTCGCGGCGCGGCTGGCCGACTGCCAGCGCAGCCTCGGCCTGCGACCATCGGTGAAGACCTTCCCGTCCAGCTTTCCGGCGATCCGCATCGACCACTGCTTCACCAGTCCGGAGATCACGGTGACGGCTGTGAAGGCGCCCTTCTCGCCCCTCGACCGGATGGCTTCGGATCACCTGCCGCTGATCGTGGACTTCGAGATCAGCTCGATCTGACGGCTTCGGGCGCCGGCAGCGTCCGGTGCGAGCGGGTGCGGCGTTTCCATGGACGGAAGGCGTCGCGGGTCGAGGTCGGGTCGCCGAGCTGGAACTCGGCGATGATCCGCTCGGCGCGGGAGGGGGGTTCCGCCCCCAGGACGTGCATCCGGCCGGTGTCGAACCGCTGGATCGCCTCGCCAACCGACCCGGCCGTCGCCTCGGCCGCCGCGAATTCCCGCCCCTGAACCCCGATCCAGTGCCCGATGGTGCGGTGACGGAAGGCCCGGATCGCCGCCCAGCCGGCTTCGTCCGTCGGCGCGGCGGTGACGTCGCACTCGGTATCGAAGCCGAACGAGCGGTTGTTGATGTTCGTCGAACCGATCCGCAGGACCTGGTCATCGTACACCGACACCTTGGCGTGGACGATGATCCGCTCTCCGCCCTTGGTGTACGGGGTAAAGCAGAAGAAGCGATTGTGGCGGTCCGCCTGCTCGAGCCGGAAGAGGACCTCGGACCGGGCCTTGTCCATGGTGATCTGGTCGAACCAGCTCGGGCTCTTGCCGGTGGAGACGAGCACGATCTCGGGGCCGTCGTCCTCCATCAGCCGCTTGGCCAGCGCCTCCGCCACGAGCGGCGAGGTGAAATACTGGTTCTCCAGATAGATCAGCCGCCGCGCCCGCCGGATGGCCTCCACGTGCAGCGCCTCGTTCTCGCGCACCTCGGCGCGGCCTTTGACGGCCGGCTCGGTCCGGGAAATCCCGATGGGGACGTTGCGGATATCGGGTTCGATCTCCTCCGGCCAAGGGTCCTCGCCCGCGACATCGGGCACGGTCCGCTCTCCGGTCGAGCGGAACCAGCGCTCGCGCGCCAGGTCCCCCAGCGCGCGGGCGGCGGCGCCATCCATCAGGCACATGACCTCGTGGCGGGGAGCGGGAATGACGCCCGAGGGCTGGCACCGCCGGGGGTCGCCGTCCAGATGCTCCTCGGTATCCCAGCGGTCGGTCGAGATGTCGCCGCCGCCGCAGAAGGCGATCGCGTCGTCGATGATCACGGCCTTCTGGTGATGACAGGCGCCGAGCACGCCCGGGCTGTCCAGCCGGAACTCGACCATGCGCTTGCGGAACCAGCCCTGCGCCTTGTGTGGATAGAAGCCCTGTGACGCGGCGATCAGCAGCGGCGACTTCCAGATCAGCAGGCGAACCTCGACGTCCGGGTTGCACTTCACCAGCATCCGCAGCTGATGGCCGACCTGGGCCTGGTGGTCGTCATGGGCGCTTTCCGGGTCGAGCCGGGTGCGGGGGTCGAACTGCCAGCCGAGAATCACCACCGAGTGACGCGCCTTCGCCAGAGCCGCTCGCAGGGCGTCGAAATAGGCGGCGTTCTCCATCAGGACCGCATACCGATCCGCCGTTTCGACGCGCCAGCAGGTGCGTCCCGGCTCCAGCAAGGAATCGCTGCGATCGTCCGCGGAAGTGGTCATGGAGGTTCGGCCGTTTCGCGTGACGGCGCCTGACGCCTCAAGCTCTACAGGACGCGCGCCGTCCCTTTCCGTTCCACGCGCTTGCAACAGGGGTCAAGAAAGAAGTTTCCTCGCGCAGGACGCGATTGCCCGAACACGGTTTTGGGGGCATAAGACTGGGCAGTCGGGACAGGGGAGATCGGCGATGCAGGCGCTGATCGAGTTTATCGCGGGTTTCGTCGCCTTGCTGGCCGCGGCCGCGCTGTCCCAGTTCGGCCTCGACCTCGACCGGCAAAAGCCGGAGCGCGAGATCCACCGCGTGCGCGACTGCGATGGGGGCGCGTCCTCGGGCGTGTTCGCCGCATCCACCGAGCGCAAGCAGGACTGCTGAACCCGCGCCGACGCTATTCTTTCCGCTCGCCTTTGCGCGCCGCGATTGACTCGCTAGGGTCAGCACGTCCTATCGCGCGGCGGATTTCGACGCCGCTCCGTGACGAGATCGCCCCCTATGAAACCTACCCGTCAACGGCCGCCGCTGAACCTCACAGAGCCTGAACCGCAGGACTCCGTCGAGCTGGCGTCAGAGCCGGGCGGCGGCGGTCCCGACGGGTCCGCCGGGGGGGCGCCGATGTCGGAACGCCGCCGCCGGCGGTTGGCCGAGGAGCAACGCCGCGCCCAGGAACACCTTATGCCCGAGCCCGGCGAATGGGCGTCGGACATTCCGCCGATGGCTCTTTCCGCCTCGGCCGAGGCGCCGCCGGTGGCGTATGAGCCGCCTCTGTCCCCCATGCCCGTGCGCCGGCGCGACGCCAAGGCGGCGTCCGGCGGCAACGCCTACCTGATCGCCGGCGTGGCTTCGGCCCTGTGGGTCGGCGCGGTGGCTGCCTGGCTGATGTATGAGCTGGGCGCCGGCGCGGTCGAGCTGGAGCCTCTGCGGCTGGCCGTCTACGCCCTGATCGCCCTGGCCCCCGCGGGGCTGGCGATCACCTTGGCCAACGCCGTCCGGCAGGGCGCGGGCCTGGCCGCCGAAACCCGCCGCGCGCGGGAGCTGTCGGAGGCCCTGATCGCTCCCACAGCCCTGGCCGCCCAGCAGACCGGCGAAGTCCTGCACTCCCTCCGCAACGACATCGATCAGGCGTCCTTGGCGGCCGAGCGCGCCCGCAACGACATGGCTTTGTTGCGCGAGGCGCTGTCGCAGGAGACGGCGCGCCTGAACGAAGCGGCCGAGACCGCCGGCCGAACGGCGCGCCGGCTGGCCGAACAGCTCGGCGGCGAACGCACCCAGATGCAGGCCCTCGGCGTGCAACTGGATACGCAGGCGTCCGGCGTCATCGATGCGGTCGAACGCCAGTCGCGAATGGTGATCGACGCCTCCGATCTCGCCCAGACCCAGCTGCGGGAGGCCGAGGCAGCCCTGGCCGCCCGGGCCGCGGATCTCGCGGCCGCCGCAGGCGAGGCGCAGGACGCGGCGCGCATCGCGGCCGACGATCTGGCCCGCCAGACGCTTCGGCTGGAGAACGCCGGCTCCGGCGTCGCCGAACAGATCCAGTCTGTCGAGGAAGGACTGGGCCAGCAGCGCGCCGCGCTCGTGACCGCCGCCTACGCCCTGCGCACCGATCAGGAGGATTTCTCCGCCCAGGTCGAAAGCCAGCGCGCGCAGCTGACCGAACAGTTGTCCGCCAGTCGGGCCGCGGCCGGAGAGCTCGGCGACACGTCCACCCGGACGGCCGAAAGCATCCGCGAACTGGTCGAGGCGGCCACGGACCAGTTCCACGCGCTCGTGGAGATGTCCCATCGCGAAGCGGACGGCTTCGACGCGGCGACCAAGCTGGCGCTGGACCGCTTCGAGGCTGTCGCGGCCGAGGCGCGCGACGCCTTGGTGGAAGAGACCCGGCTGTCGCTGTCCGCCCTGCAAGCGACCGCGGAGGAATCGCGCGCCGCCGCGGCCGAGGCCGCCGACCAGGCCCGCATCCGCGCCGACCGGCTGGGCGAGGCTCTGTTCGACGCCGCTCAAAAAGCCGATCAGGCCGCCGACGCCCGCGTCGACAGCGCGCGAAAGATCGTCGCCGAAACCGGAGGCCTGGTGGAGGAGGCGGGCGATCGCGCGGTGGAACGGCTGGAAGCCGCTCTCCAGCGAATGACCGCCGCCCTCGGCCAGATCGACGACACCATGGCAGAACTGGACGAACGCGCGGCCCGCCTGCCCGAAGAGGCGCAGAAGCGCGTCGACGCCGTCCGCACCTCGGTCGAGGAAGGGCTGGCGGCGCTCTCCGCCGCCTCGCAGAAGGCCGCGAGCGACACCGAGGCGCTCGACGCAGGCTTCCAGGAGCGGGTGCGGCGCAACTACGACATGCTGACAGAAGCCGTCCGTCTGATGGGCGTGGTCTCCGGCGACGGCTCACCGAACCGTCGGAGAGAGCCCGCGCCGCCCTTGCCCGAGTCCGAACCCGAGCCGCGTCCGGCCAAGGCGAAGGCTGAAGAGGGCCGCGGCTTCGGGCTGCGCAACCGCCTGAAGCTTGAGCCAACGCCCGGCGCGCCTCCGTCTTCGGAACGGCTGGGCTGGAGTGACCTCGTCGACGACGGACCGGGCGAGGCGCCGCTCGACCTCGACACCCCCATCATGCCGGTCGCCGAAACGGCCGCGCTTGAGGAGCGCGTGATCGCCGCCATTCGCCGGATGGGCGTTGACCCGAACGCTCTGCTGCCGCGCTCGCGTATCGAGGAGGCGGCGGACGCCGTGGCCGGCCGCGACCCCGAGCGGGCGCGCCAAATCGTGCGTCGCGTGGCCCCCGCCGCCGTCCGCAGCGTCTCGAGACGGGTGCTGACCGATCCGGACCTACGCGGAGACGCGGAAGCCTTCGTGCGCGTGGTCTCCCGCGATCTCGGCGCCCGGGCCATGGCGGGAGACGCCGCCGGCGTTCAGGGCCGCCTGACCTCCGACGGCGGGCGGGCGTACATGCTTCTGGACGCGGCGATCGGCGATCTCGGATGAATCGAGCGAGACTGATTCTATCTTGACGGTGGGAGCGCGATGCCGACACCGTCAGTCTCCATGATGCAAGCAGGGTCCATGCCCGAAACCGCACAGACGCCTTCCGACCCGCGTCCCGCGATCGTGATTTGCGCCTATGACGCCGACGAGACGGGGTGGGACCCGGTCGAGGATCTTTCCGGCGAGCCGTGGAGCCCGCCCGGCGCCCGAACCCTGGCTGTCGAGGGCGGCGAGCCGGAGGCGCTGGCCGCGACCCTGCTGTCCCATCTCCAGGATCAACGCTGCCGCGCCCTCTTGCTGGTGGGCCGGACCCGCCGCAGCGCCACCTTCAGGCTCCAGATCCGCGCCGAAAACCGCTCGCTGGACGGCGCCCGTCGACTGACCAGCGTGGGGCCGTCGGTCGCGCGGGCCACCGCGCCGGCGGCGGAGATCATGCGCGCGTTCAACGAGGCGGGACTGGCGATCGAAGCTACATCCGAAGCCGAGGACGACGCGGGCAGCTACCTGCTCTACCGCGTCTTGTCTGGACTGGCCGAGGGTCAGGATACGCCGGCCGTGGGTCTGCTCAGGGCGCCGGAGAACGAGTCGAGCGCGGCCATGCAGCGCGCGGTCAAGGCCGCGGCCGAGGCCATGGCGCGTCACCTGTCGCCGTTGCCCCGCGCCCGCGCCAGCTGAACCCGAAGCGGCAGACACGCCAGCAGGCCCGCGGCGGCCATCACAGCCATCGCCCAGTAGCCGCCCGCGCCGTAGCGGTCGTAGAGCGGCCCTGACACGGCAGTTGCGAGGCCGATCAACAGGCCGGCCGACACCACCGAGCTGAGCATCTGCGCCGCGGTCTGGCTGTCACGGGGGACCACCCGCTCGACGATCTGAATGCCGGCCAGGAAGGTGGCCGCGAAGGTCAGGGCGTGGAGCGCCTGCAGCGGCCACAGGAGCCACAGCGGCGGAGCGAGCGCCATGGCGCCCCAGCGGACCACGGCGATCGCCGCCCCCGCGGCCAGGAGCGGCCAGGGCCCGATGCCCGCGCGGCGGCGCCAGGGCTCGAACAACCACATGAGGGCGATTTCACAGATGACGCCGAAAGCCCACAACTGGCCGGTGACCGCCTCTGAAATCCCCTGCGTCTTCCACAGAATGGCCGAGAAGCCGTACTGAAAGGCGTGGGCGGCCTGAACCGCGCCGACGGCGAAGATCGCGGTGACGAACACCGGATCCGCGACGAGATGACTGAGCCCGCGGAACCGCTCTCGCCCCGACAAGCCGACCCCATCCGCCACGGGCTCGGGCGGCAGCAGGGCCGCGGCGACAGCGGCGAGAGCCAGCGAGGCCGCTACAAGCCAGACGATGACGGCGTCAACGGGCGCGGTCAGCAGCAGCGCCCCGATGCCGATGTTAGCGGCGACGAAGGCGACCGAGCCCGCCCCGCGGGGAAGGGCGAAGCTGAACCCGCCGCGCGAGGACAGCCTCAGGTTCAGGACGTCCGTCAAGGGCACGAGAACACCCATCGCGGTCGCGCCGACGAACCAGCACGCGGCCTGGGCGAGGAAGCCGTGCGCGACGCCCGCGCCGCCGTAGCCAAGCGCCATCGCCAGCCCGAGCAGCGCGATCGGCGTGCGCCTGAGCCGGAAACCGTCGGCCCAGACCGCCAGCAGCGGCCCGGTCACGACCCGCGCCAACATCGGCGCGGACAGCGCGATCCCGATCTCCGCTCCGCTCAGTCCCTGGGCGCGAAACCAAAGTCCGGCGAACGGCAGGCTGACCCCCGTGGCGCCGAAGAGCAACACATACTGCAAAGCCAGGCGCTGGGCGGCGGTCATCACTCCGGCAGTAGCAGACTCGCGGGTTTCTGTCGGCTAGCTTCACGTCATGACAGCACGCAGCCTTGCGGCGTTCGGCGCCCTGAACGGAGCGATGGCGGTGGTGATCGGCGCCTTCGCCGCGCACGGAGCCGAGGCTCCGGCTGAGGCGCTGCTGCAGACTGCCGGCCAGTATCAGATGGTGCACGGGCTTCTGGCCGTGACCTGTGCTATCTGGCCTGGAGCGACCCGGTCGGCGAGGACCGCGGGCTGGCTGGCGTCGGCGGGCGGACTGGTGTTCGCGGCGGCGCTGACGGCGATCGCCCTGCTCGATCTCACGGTCATGGGCGCCGTGGCTCCGGTTGGGGGCTTGCTCATGATACTCGGCTGGCTGACCGTGGCGTTCGCGGCGCTTCGCTCAACAACCGTCAACACCTGACAGGCACGAAAGAGACCCGATTTCCCTATGGCCTTCCCCGTGCCCCTGACGCCGCGCCGCGACCTGTTCCCGGAAATCGAGCCCTACGCCACCGGCTTCATGCCGACCGGCGGAATGCACGAAATCTACTACGAGGAATGCGGCAATCCGCAGGGCCTTCCCGTGGTGGTGCTGCATGGCGGACCGGGCGGCGCGGTCAATCCCGGGATGCGGCGCTATTTCGACCCGGCGAAGTACCGGATCGTCCTGTTCGATCAGCGCGGCTGCGGCAAGAGCCGGCCGAACGCCTCGCTGGAGGACAATACGACCTGGACGCTGATCGAGGACATCGAGCGCCTGCGCGAGCAGCTCGGAATCGAACGCTGGGTTGTGTTCGGTGGAAGTTGGGGCTCGACCCTGTCCATGGCCTACGCCATCACCCACCCTGGCCGGGTGCAGGCGTTGTTGCTGCGCGGCATCTTCCTGCTGACCAAGCCCGAGCTGCACTGGTTCTATCAGGACGGCGCCTCGAACATCTTCCCTGACGCCTGGGAGCGGTTCGTCGCGCCGATCCCGGAAGACGAGCGCCACGACCTGATGGGCGCCTACTACAAGCGGCTGATCGGCGACGACCGGGCCGAGCGTGAGCGCTGCGCGGTGGCGTGGTCCAGCTGGGAGGGCGAGACCGTCAGCGTCGAGGGGCCGGACGCCCGCCCCGAGAAGTTCGCCGAGCCCGAGTTCGCCGTGGCCTTCGCCCGCATCGAGTGCTGGTACTTCATGAACGGCGGCTTCTTCCCCGAAGAGGGCTGGCTTCTGAAGAACATCGGCCGCATCCGCCACATTCCCTGCTGGATCGCGCAGGGCCGATTCGATGTCGTCACCCCAATCACCAGCGCTTGGTCCCTGCACCGCGCCTGGCCCGAGGCGACGCTCGACATCGTCAAGGACGCGGGCCACGCCTCGAGCGAGCCGGGCATCGTGGACAGTCTGGTGAGGGCCACGGACTGGGCGGCAGCCCTTTAGGCAGCAGGCAGTGGAGTACCGCGGCCGTAGAGCAGCACCGCAAACCGCCTGCTGCCTACTGCCTCACTTCGGATTCGTCTTCTCGACCAGTTCGGACAGCTGAAACCCGATCCGGCGGGCGGGGCGCTCTCCCTCCGGTTTCTTGCGCGCGTCCAGCAGGACGTTGATCTGGCCATAGTGCTGGATGAGGCGCACCGGCTTGCCGTCCGCGTTCTTGCCCAGGAACATGATGAAGTCGGGGCCCCAGAAGCCGACGTCCTCGATCGCCATGGTGCCGTCGCCGGGCAGGCCGACGATGCGGGCGCCGACCTCCTCGTCCTTGTCGAGGCCCTTTTCGAAATCCTCGATCAGCTTGGACAGGCGGACGAAGGCCCATTCCGCCGGGTTCTCGCGCATGCGGACGCCGTCGGTCAGGGCCGCCTGCTGTTCCGGCGTCGCGGAGGGCAGGACCGGCTCGGGACAGGGAACGTCGCCACAGTCGGAGAACATCGAGGCGGGCGCCACGACCGGCGCGTCTGCGGGGGCTTTCTTGGTCATGCCCGACCGTAACGCACGGAGCGCTGAAAAGGACAGACGGCGAACCGGCTAGAGCAGCCCCTGCCCCCTGGGCAGTTCGGCGTAGCGGTGCACACGCGTGGACAGGATCAGTCCGAAGCCGAACATCACCGTCATCATGGACGAACCGCCGTAGGACAGAAGCGGCATGGGCACGCCTACGACCGGCGCGAGGCCCATGACCATGGCCCCGTTGATCAGGACGAACAGGGCGAAGAAGGCCGTCATGCCCGCCGCCGCGATGCGTCCGAAGTGGCTGTGGGCCAGAGAGGCGATCCGAAGGCAGATCAGAATGATGGCGATATAGCAGACCACCATGGTGAACGAGCCGACGAAGCCGAACTCTTCCGCCACGGTCGAGAAGATGAAGTCGGTGTGTCGCTCCGGCAGGAACTCCAGCTGGCTCTGGCTGCCGAGGCCGTAGCCCTTGCCCAGCAAGCCGCCAGAGCCGAGGGCGATCTTCGACTGGATGATGTTGTAACCGGTGCCGGACGGATCGGATTCGGGGCTGAGAAACGTCAGCACCCGGTTCCGCTGGTACTCGTGCATGCCGAACATCACGAACGGCGGCACGGTGACGATTCCCGCCAGGGCCCCGGTGGCGATGACCCGCCAACTAAGGCCGGCGACCACCATCATCGCCCCGCCCGTCAAGCCGATGATCATGGCCGAGCCGAGGTCCGGCTGTTTGGCGACGAGGATGAACGGCAGGCCGATCATGCCGGCGGGCACCAGCAGCTTCCACGACCATTTGGCGTCCTGCGCGGTGTGATTGTGGTACCAGCGCGCCAGCGCCAGAACGAGCCCCAGCTTCATGAACTCCGCCGGCTGGATGCGCGTGAAGCCGAGGTTGAGCCAGTTCTTGGCTCCCCCGGCGGTGTAGCCCATCGGCGTGAACTCGATCATCAGCACGAGCACGAGCAACAGGCCGTAAAGCGGATAGGCGCCGCGGAACCACCACTTGGGGTGCACCATCGCGAGGCCGAGCATGACCACCATCAAGGCGCCGAAGCGGATCAGGTGCTTGATCGCCCAGGGCTGCCAGTGGCCGCCCGCGATGGAATAGAGCATCGCCGTGCCGACCATGGCGATGACGGTGATCAGACCGATCAGCCGCCAGTCGAGCTCGGCGATCTTGGTCGACAGCCGGTCGCGCTCTCCGGGCCGGGTCAGGGCCGACGCGGTCATCGAGGCGGCTCCGTCGGCGCGGCGGGTTGAGGCCCCTCCGCGGTTGCGGCGGCGGGTGCGGCGGCGCCCAGTTCATTGGCCTCGTGGGCGCCGGGATCCTCCGTCTCGGTGAATCCTGCCTGTTCGATGCGGCTGCGGATCTCGGGGTCCTTCAGCAGCGCCACCTTCATGACCTCGCGCGCACGGGGCGCCCCGGCCGTGCCGCCGCCCATGCCGCCGTGCTGGACGATGACCGACACGGCGTAGCGAGGATTGTCGATCGGCGCATAGGCGATGAACAGGTTGTGGTCCTTCTGGGCCCAGGGCCGACCGGCCCCCTTGCGGGAGCCGGCGCCGTAGTTGCGGGCCTGCGCCGTGCCGGTCTTGCCCGCCATGCGCACCGCGCCGAGGCCGAGCTGACTGTTGCGGAAGCCAGTGCCGCCGACATCGGTCACCCGGTTCATGCCGTCGCGCAGGACGGCCAGCATGTCCGGATCGTACGGCAGGTTGACGACATTCCCCGCCGGCGGCTGTTCCTGACCGCCGATGGACTTGACCAGCCGCGGCATGACCGCCTGCCGGCCGTTGGCGAGGCGGGCGGTGTAGACGGCCAGTTGCAGGGCGTTCACCGTCAGCGCGCCCTGCCCGATGCCGTAGCTGGGCGTCTCGCCCGGGTACCACTTGCCGTCGCCGCGCACCGGATTGCGCCGCCGCCACTCGCGGTCGGGCACGAGCCCCGGCTTCTGGCCCCCGATGCCGATGTCGAAGGTCTGGCCGAAGCCCATGGTGCGCGCCACATCGGCGATGGCGTCCGGCCCGACCTCGACCGCCAGGGTCATGAAGTAGACGTTGCAGGAGTTCTTGATCGCCTCGCGCATGTCCTGGGAGCCGTGGGTGGCGTGGCAGGCGAAGCGACGGCCGAGATAGAAGGCGCCGCCGCACGAGATGCGCCGGTCGGGGTTCGCGCCCTTCATCAGGGCCGCCAGGCCCGTGACCGGCTTGAAGGTCGAGCCCGGCGCGAAGGTGCCGGTGATGGCCTTGTCCAGCAGCGGCCGGCGCTCGTAGTCGGCCCAGGCCCGGTAGACCGGCCCAGGCACGCCCGAGACAAAGAGGTTGGGATCGAACGAGGGCGCCGACACCATGCACAGGATGTCGCCGTTGCGGACGTCCATGACGACGCACGATCCGGCTTCCTCGCCGAACACTTCAAGCGCCCGGTTCTGGACGTCCGAGTCCAGCGTCAGGACGATCTCCTGACCGGGGACGGCGGGTCTGGAGCCGCCGATGTCTTCGGCCACAACTCGGCCGCGCGCGTCGACTTCGACGCGGTTGCCGCCCGCCTCTCCCCGCAACTGGGTGTCGAACGCCTTCTCCACGCCCTGGCGACCAATGCGGAAGCCTGGGTTGAACAGGATTTCCGGGACCTTCTCGCCCTTCTCGCGGATGGCTTCGATATCGCGTTCGTTGGGCTTGGCGACATAGCCGATGACGTGCGCGAACGACCCCCCGAACGGGTAGTACCGGGCTTCGTGCATGTCAGCCATGACGCCCGGCAGCTCGTTGGCGTACAGGTTGACCTTGGCGAATTCGTCCCAGGTCAGGTCGCTCTTGACCGGCACCGGCGAGAAGCGCGGTGCGGCGTTGACCTCGCGGATGATCGAACGCCGCCGCTCCATCGTGTCAGGGAGCAGCCGGCCCAGCAGGTCGAGCGTCTGGTCGAGGTCCTTGGTCTCGTCGCGCACCACCAGGACGCGGAAGCTGGGGCGGTTGCCGGCGATCACCACCCCGTTGCGATCCAGAACCCGGCCCCGCGGCGGGGGCACGAGGCGGTAGTTGAATTGGTTGTTGCTGGCGAGGGTGGCGTACTCCCCGGCCTGTACGACCTGAAGCTGGGCCAGCCGCCCGGTCAGAGCCAGGCCGCCGATGGCGGTCAGGCCTCCGAGCACGAAGGTGCGGCGCAGGAAAGAGCCCTGCCGCTCGTTTACGTCTGAAAAGAAGATCGACGGTTCGGAGCTCATCGGAACCTCACGTCGCCGTCCTCGAACCGCTCGATCATCTGGGCGGCGAAGGGAAACAGCAGCAGGGTCGGTATCACCTGACCCGCCACCGCGAAGAGGCTCGCGCCATTGCCGTCCATCGCCATGCGGACGAAGTAGACCAGCATGAAGGCCATCATGCAGCAGGCCGCGTAGCAGACGAACAGCACCGCCGTTTCCTGACCGATAAGGAAGCTGCGCGACGCCAGCACCACGGCGTAGATCGCCAGCAACGCCAGGGCCCACAAACCTAGGGGGCCATAGGCGAACACATCCAGACCCAGGCCCAGACCGGTCAAGACGAGCGGCGCCACGATGGACGGGCGGATCAAGGGCCAGGCGAAGGCAAGCACCATGGGGATGACGGGCTCGGGCAGCCCGAAGCCGAACAGCCTGACCGGCGTCCCCAGCAGGACGGTCACGGCGACGGTGATCAGGGCCGGATAGACGATCCACTGCATCGGTCCGACGACACGGACCGCGACCGGGCGTCTCATCGCGCACCTCCCGCCGGCGGGGCGGCCGCCGCCGGAGGCGGGGCCGCAGCCGAAGCGGGCGGTGTGGAGGCGGCGGCGCGGCGAGCAGCAGCGTCCGCTATGGCGCCCGCTTCGGCCGGAGTGGGCGCCCGCAGGGTCCCAAGCGCGGCCAGCGGCGGCGAGTTGAGCTGTTCCGGCGCGATCAGCTGGCTGAAATCCTCGAACAGCATGATGCGGACGTAGTCGATCGCGCCCCGGTCGCTGAACAGCTTGACCCGCCACGAGCCGTCGACGCCCTTGGCGGCGACGCCGATCGGCACGCCGCGCGGGAAGGCGCCGCCGTCGCCCGAAGAGAGAATGCGGTCGCCCGCCTGCACCGAGCCGACGCCGCGCACGAACTCCAGCCGTGGATTGTCGCTGCCGTCGCCAGTCAGCAGGGCGCGGGCGTCGCTGCGATCGACCAGCACGGGCGTGCGGCTGGCCACGTCCGTCAGCAGCACAACCCGGCTGACATTGGCGGATACGCCGGCGACCCGGCCGACCAGCCCGTGCTCGTTGATGACGGGGTTACCAACCTTGACGCCCTTGGATGAGCCGGTGTCGATAAGACGAGCCCGCGAGAACGGCCCGCGCGTGTCCTGGATCGCCCGCGCCGTCAGCATGGGCACCGGCGGCTCCGGTCGGATGCCCAGCATGGCCTCGTAGCGCTGATTGACGTTCTTCAGGGCGATGGCGTCGTCGCGCCAGGCGCGAAGCTCGACGATCTCCTGCTTCAACCGCCGGTTTTCGGAGATGGCGGAGAAGTAGCCGCCGACATAGCCAGTGGCCTGGCCGAACCAGCGCACGGGCGCGGCGAGCACGCCGCCGACCGGCCCCGCGACCGCCTCGGCCCCGGATCGTACGGGTTGATAGGGCGAAGTCTGAGCGCGGGCGTCGCTGATCAGCAGCAGGATGCAGCCGATGGCGGCGAGCACGACCGCGACGGCCGCGGTCCAGACCAGCGGCACCTTGATATTCTCGAACGGTCCGTCGCGAAACGCCACGGCGCGCCTTCCTGAAAAGAGGGAATCAGCGGGACGCCCCCCGCCGACCTATGACAGCCTATCGCAATTCTCGGCCCGCAAGGAACCGCTGCGAGGGCCCTATGACAGGGATTTGAGGCGGTGTTTCGACTGACCTCAGAGGGCCGAGTCGAGCACGCCCTTCATCCACCGCGGGTGCTCCAGCACGCGGCCGCAGCCGATGGCGACGCAGGACAGCGGATCGTCGGCGACCGAGACGGGCAAGCCCGTGTGATCGCGGATCTCGACGTCCAGACCGCGCAGCAGGGCGCCGCCGCCCGTCAGCATGATGCCCTTGTCGGCGATGTCGGCGGCCAGTTCCGGCGGCGTGGCTTCCAGCGCGACCTTCACGGCCTCGACGATCTGGGTCACCGGCTCGGCGAGGGCTTCGGCTGCTTGGCGCTCTGAGATGCGGACCTCACGAGGCACGCCCTGCATCAGGTCGCGGCCCTTGACGTCGATCGACAGGCCTTCGCCATCGGCCGGAATCCGAGCCGTGCCGATGTCCTTCTTGATGCGCTCGGCGGTGGTCTCGCCAATCAGCAGGTTATGGTTGCGGCGCATGTAGGAGATGATCGCCTCGTCCATCTTGTCGCCGCCAACCCGCACCGAGCGCGAATAGACGATGCCCGACAGCGATAGCACGGCCACCTCGGTGGTGCCGCCGCCGATGTCGACGACCATGGAGCCGGTCGGCTCGTGGATCGGCAGGCCGGCGCCGATCGCGGCCGCCATCGGCTCGTCGATCAGGCCGACGCGGCGGGCGCCCGCGTTCAGGCAACTGTCGTTGATGGCGCGGCGCTCGACCGCCGTGGCGCCCGAGGGGACGCAGACGATGATCTTGGGGTTCACGAAGCCGCGGCGGTTATGAACCTTGCGGATGAAGTGTTTGATCATCTCTTCGGCGACTTCAAAGTCGGCGATGACCCCGTCCCGCATAGGGCGGATGGCTTCCATGTGGCCCGGCGTGCGGCCCAGCATCTGCTTGGCCTCTATGCCCACGGCGTGGACGATCTTGCGTCCGCCGACGTTCCGCAGCGCGACCACCGACGGCTCGTTGAGCACAATGCCCTTGCCCTTCATGTAGATCAGGGTGTTGGCGGTGCCGAGGTCGATTGCGATGTCGTTGGAGATCGCGCCGAAAATGCTGGAGAACATGGGCTTGGGATACCGTTCATTCGGGCCCCAAGGCGACCTCGGGGGGCTGGGTCTGTATCGGTCCGCTTCAGCGACGCCCCGGCCGCGCGCATCCCCATACGCACAGCATCCTGATCGTTGTCGCCTGGCCGACCTTCCGGCCCGTTTGCCCGTGTGCGGGGGGGATTACAACCCCTTTGAAGGCCCGCGGCGGACAAGCGGCGGCGCCGGGAGCGGACCGTCCGCTCCCGGGCTCATCACGTTGCCGTCAGTCAAGCTTCAGACGGTTGGAATGCCCTCGGCCGCCAGCGCCCTCTGCACGGCCGGGCGCGCCTGAACCGCGTCGAGATGCCGGTTCAGATTCGGGTAGCGGGCCGCATCCAGCAGCCCGGCCTGGCGGCTCCAGCGCGTGAAGACCGAGACATAGCCGTCCGCGACCGTGTAGGCGCCGCCGGTGGCCCAGGGGCCGACGAACAGATGATTCTCGAGGACATCCAGCTTGCCGAGCGCCATCTCGAGGGCGGCGTCCTTCGCCTCCCCTTCCAGCGGCGGACGGCTGAACATCAGCCGGCCCAGGGCGGGGTGCAGGCTCGAGCCGAGCCAGCCGTTCAGCGACTGCATCTTGCTGAAGGCGAAGCTGGACGGATCGGGGGCCAAGCCGGCCCGCGGATGGGCCTGGGCCACATAGGCCATGATGACCGCGTTCTCGGTCAGTACGCCTTCGTCGGTCTGCAGCGCCGGTGTCGCGCCGGCCGGATTGATCGCGAGGTATTCGGGCGTCCGTTGCTCGCCCGCTTTCAGGTCGATCTTCGCCAATTCGTGGTCCGCGCCGGCTTCCTCGAGCGCGATGTGCGAGGCGAGGGCGCAGGCGCCGGGGGAATAGTAAAGCTTCAGCATTGTTCGTCTCCTTCAAGGGATGGTCCGGAAACCAGATAGGCCGCACCGTGATCAGCAACAAGTACTGTGTCGGTTAATCGGCGCCGGCCGCCCGTTCGCGACGCTTCACCAGTTCCCGCACGGCCAGCATCAGGGCCAGCCAGACGACCGCCACGGCAGCCAGGATCAGCGAGGTCCAGACTCCGTCTCCGCTGACCGCCGACACCACCGCGCCGCCGAAAAAAGCCACCAGCGCCGTCTTCGGAAGGACGCCCAGCGCGCATCCAATCAGGAAAGGCAAGAACCCGGCCCGCGCGGCGCCGAACGCCATGTTGACGACGATGAAGGGCGCCGACGGCACGTTGCGGATCATGAAGCTGGCGTAAAAGGCGTTCTTGCCCACGAACCCCTTGAGGCGAGTCATGGTCCGGCCGCCGAAGCGGTCCACCAACCGCGCCGTGGGCCCGCGCCCCAGCCAGTAGGTCACGCCCGCCGACGCGATCGTCGCGACCCAGCTGTACAGAAAACCGAACCACGGTCCGAAGGCGACGACGCAGGCCGCGATCAGAATGAACTGGGGCACGCCGATGAAGGCCGCGGCGACGAACAGCACCATCGTCACGGCGAGCGCCCACGGGCTGCCGGCGTAGCCCTGCAGCCAGGCCTCCAGCTTCTCCTCCGCCGCGAGGCCGAACTGGCTCTTGCCGAGCATCAGCAGGCCGACCGTCGCCCCGAGCAGCAGCGCCGTCGCCAGCGCCGCCCGCCAGCGCCGGCCTTCCATGTTCAGGACGAAGTCGAGGATGCGCGACATCGATGCGGATTAGCACCCCGTGCCCATGTCCGCGAGCGCACCCGGTTTGATCACCTCATGGCATCTGCGTAAGGAAAGCAGCCGCTCTGGAGTCGCCATGTCCAACCTGCAGTCCGCCGCCCTCGCCCGCGTGAAGCCGTCGGCCACCCTGGCGGTGACGGCGCGGGCGCGCGAGCTGAAGCGCGAGGGGCGCGACGTGCTGGGGCTGGGGGCGGGCGAGCCCGACTTCGACACCCCGGACAACGTCAAGGAGGCGGCCATCGCCGCAATCCGACGGGGGGAGACCAAATACACGGACGTGGACGGCCTGCCGGAGCTGAAGGCGGCGGTGGCGGCGAAATTCGCGCGCGAGAACGGCCTGACCTATCGCACCGACCAAATCCACGTCGCGCCCGGAGGCAAGACGGTGATCTACAACGCGCTCGTGGCGACCTTGTCGCCGGGCGACGAGGTCATCGTGCCCGCGCCCTACTGGGTCTCCTATCCCGACATGGTGCTGCTGGCGGGCGGCGAGCCGGTCGCCGTCGTGGGGCACGAGGCGGACGGATTCAAGCTGAAGCCCGAGGCGCTTGAGGCGGCGATCACGCCGCGGACGAAGTGGCTGATCCTCAACAGTCCCTCTAACCCCACGGGCGCGGCCTATACGGGGATCGAGCTGGAGGCGCTGGCCGGGGTGCTGCGCCGCCACCCGCAGGTCTGGGTGATGACCGACGACATGTACGAGCACCTGATCTACGGCGACTTCGACTACCGGACCATCGCCCAGGTCGCGCCCGACCTCTACGACCGGACGCTGACGGTGAACGGCGTGTCCAAGGCCTATGCGATGACGGGCTGGCGCATCGGCTACGGCGGCGGGCCCAAGCCGCTGATCGACCTGATGCGCAAGGTGGCGGGGCAGACCACTTCGAACCCCTCGTCCATCAGCCAGTGGGCCGCCGTCGAGGCGCTGAACGGGCCGCAGGACTTCATCGCCGAGCGGGCGACGCATTTCGAAGCGCGGCGCGATCTGGTGGTGTCGATGCTGAACCAGGCGACGGGCATCCGCTGCGCCACGCCCGAGGGCGCCTTCTACGTCTATCCGTCGATCGAGGGGCTGATCGGCAAGCGGACGGCCGAGGGGGTCGTGATCGACAGCGACGACGCCTTCACCAGCGCTCTGCTGGACGCCGAGGGCGTGGCGGTCGTGCAAGGCTCCGCCTTCGGCCTCAGCCCCTATATCCGCATCAGCTACGCGACGTCCGAGGACGTGCTGGAGGAGGCCTGCCGCAGGATCCAGCGGTTCTGCGCCAGCTTGGTCTAGCGGGTTGAACGCCGTCGCCGTCGGTTTGTCGCTGGCGCTGGCGGCGGGACTGACGACGGCGGTCGCGCACGCCCTGCTCAAATCTGGCTCGGACCGCCTTGCGACACGGTTCCTGATCGGCGTGACCGAGGCCGCCGTCGCACTGCCCGCGGTGATATGGCTTGGCTGGCCGCCAGCAGCGCTTTTGCCGTGGTTGCTGCTCTCCGCCGGATTGCACGTCATCTACCAGTTGGTGCTGGTCCGGGCGTACGATACGGCGGATTTCAGCCTCGCCTTCCCAATGGCCAGAGGCGTTGCGCCGGTGATGACCGCGCTGTTGGGCGTAGCCATTCTCGGTGACGGGCTGAGCCTGTGGAGCTTCGTCGGCATTGCGATGGTCACCTGCGGGCTGGTGCTCATGGCGGCCCGGAGAGGCCTGCGGGTCGACGGCCTGATCGCCGCGATTGCGGCGGGCGTGCTGACGACGGCCTATACGCTGGTGGACGCCCATGCGGTCCGCGAAGCAGACGCCCCCATCACCTTCATTGCATGGTTTTTCCTGCTCGAGGGCCTTTTGCTTGCCCCGATCGTGATGGCCGTACGGAGGGACCGCCTCGCCGCGGCCGTAGCGACAGACTGGGAAAAGGGCGTGGCTGCCGGTCTGGTTTCGCTGATCGGGTTCGGAGCCGCGCTTTGGGCCCTCGCCCTCGCGCCTGCAGGGGCCGTCTCCGCGTTGCGCGAGACAAGCGTCGCCTTCGCCGTCGTCATTGGCGCACTGGTCTTCAAGGAGCGGATCGGCCTTCGGCGCGGAGCCGGTGCGGCCGTGATTATCGGAGGCGCCGCGGCCATCCTGATCGGCTAGGCTTCAGGCCGCCCGGCTGACCGCGAAATCCGCCAGCTGTTCCAGCGCCGACCGCCACTCGCCGATCGGCAGAGCCTTCAGGGCCGCCTTGGCGGCGTCGGCGTATTCGTGGGCGGTGTCGAGGGTCGTGACGACGGCGCCGGTTCCGACCACCAGTTCGCGCGCGCGGCGGAAGTCTTCCTCGGTGCGCTGGCCCTTGTTGATGGTGCGGTCCCAGAAGGCGTCCTCGCGGCCGCGCGTGCGGGCGGCGGCGAGCAGCAGCGGCATGGTGACCTTGCCTTCACGGAAGTCGTCGCCGGCGTTCTTGCCCAGTTCTTCCGAGACGCCGCCGTAGTCGAGCGCGTCGTCCGCCAGCTGGAAGGCCAGGCCAAGGTTCAGGCCGTAGGCGCGCAGCGCCCGGACACAGGCTTCGTCCGCCCCTGCCCCCACCGCGCCCGACTCGGCGGCGGCCGCGAACAGCTCGGCGGTCTTGGCCGAGATGATGCGGAGATAGGTTTCCTGATCCAGATTGAGGTCGTGGGCGCGGGTCAGCTGCAGCACCTCGCCCTCGGCGATGACGCTGGAGGCGCGGGCGAGGATGCCCAGGGCGCGCATCTGGCCGGTCTCGACCATCAGCTCGAAAGCGCGGGCGAACAGGAAGTCGCCGACCAGCACGCTGGACGGCGCGCCCCAGATCAGGTGTGCGGCGGTCTTGCCGCGCCGCAGGTTCGACCCGTCGACGACGTCGTCGTGCAGCAAGGTGGCGGTGTGGATGAACTCGACCGCGGCGGCCAGCTTCACGGCGGCGTCGATCTCGCCTCCGGCGTTGGACGGCTGTCCGGCGCGCGCGGCGGCCACCGTCAGCAAGGGCCGCAGACGCTTGCCGCCCGCCGCGACCAGATGGTCCGCCAGCAGGGGAATGACCGGCACCTGCGACTGCATCCGCGCGACGATCAGGGCGTCGACGGCAGCCATGTCGTCGCGCGCCAGCCGCACGAGGGGTTCGACGTCACCTTTCGAGCGGCGATCGGCGACGGTGACAGCGTCCAACGGAATACTCGTTCGGGAGCGCGGGGGAGAGGATCGCGCCGGAAAATCCAGCCGCCGTCTTGCTCGACGGCGATGCGGCGCACAATGGTGATCGGGCCATGAAGGGTCAAGCCGCGTGACCGTCGCAGCCCCGCCGCCGGAAGTTGCAGAGATCGTCGAGAACGCCCTGCTGGGCGGCCGCGTCCGGCTGCGTCAGCCGGCGAAAGGCTATCGCGCCGGCATGGACGCGGCGCTGCTGGCGGCGGCGGTCGACTGCCAGTCGGGCCAGCGGGTGATCGAGGCGGGGTGCGGCGCCGGAGCGGTGCTGATGCAGATCGCAGCGCGGCGGCCGGGCGTGGCGCTGACCGGGCTGGAGCGGGACGCCGCGATGGCGGATCTGGCGCGCGAGAACGCGCGGCTGAACGTAGCCGACGCGGACATCCTCTCCGGCGACGTGGCCGCAGGCTTCCGCGCGCTGGGGCTTGAACCGTTCGACTGGGCCGTCAGCAATCCTCCGTTCTTCGACGACCCGGGCGCGCTGAGGGAGCCGGGGCGGGGCAAACGCGGCGCATGGATGGCGGACGATGGACTGTCGGCCTGGACGGGTTTCCTGCTGAAGGCGGTGCGCGAGGGCGGGCGGATCGTACTCATTCACCGCGCCGACCGGCTGCCGGACCTGCTGTCGCTGCTGGGTGAGAAGGCCGGGTCCTTCGCCGTGCGCGGCGTCCACCCCCATGCCGACGAACCGGCCAAGCGCGTGCTCGTTCAGGCGACCAGGACCGGGAAGGCGCCGCTGCGCCTGCTGCCGCCGCTGGTGCTGCACGAGCGCGGCGGAGCGAAGCACACGCCGGAGGCCGAGGCGATCCTGCGCGGCGAGGCCGGGCTGGGGTGGTGATCCTCTGACTCACCCTCCCCACGAGGGGGAGGGAGATGTATGAGATGCCCCATGTCCCTGCGCCCGTTGTTCGTCACCCAGGTCTATGAAGCCAGCCTCGCCGCCGGCCCCGGCTTTTCCGACTTCAACAGCGCCCTCGCCGACGCCTGCCGGATGCTGGCCGCCGAGGACCAGGCCGGGCGCGCGTGGTGCCGCGAGCACGGCTATCGCGGCTACACCTCCTACGGCTCGCTCGCCGACCTGCCACAGCGCATGCCTGAGTTCGCGGAGCTCAAACGCCACCTGGACCGGCACGCGCTGCTCT
>NZ_DASWNO010000162.1:0-12123 GCF_036399195.1 Brevundimonas sp. | reverse complement strand
TCGACCTTCTGCGTCCGCGCCAGCGCCAGCAGGACGTGCAGCGGCCCTTCGTAGCCCTCCAGATCGACGACGAAGGCCTCGTCAGGACGGGCCTGATCGGCGGCGCTGAAATCCAGATTCGGCTGGAAGGCGTCGGTCATCCGGCCTGCGCCTCCCCGACGTCGGGGCCCTTGACGGCTTCCAGCCGTCCCGAGAGCATGGCCGTGAAGCGAGCCCGGGCTTGGGCCTCGTCGAGCGGTTCGGGCGTGTGGACGATGCGCGCCATCGCGGCCTCCGCCCGCCTGGCAGCCCTGCCCTTCAACCTGCCGACGCCGTCCGCCACCTGACGCATCTCGTCGAGATCGCCGTTGCAGTGAAGGACCACGTCGCAGCCAGCCTTGAGAGACGCCTCGGCCCGCTCGCGCAGGCTGCCGGACAGCGCCTTCATCGACAGGTCGTCGGTCATGATGAGGCCGCCGAAACCGAGATGCTCGCGCATCAGGCGGAGAGCCTTCTTCGAAGTCGTGGCGGGCCGTTTCGGATCGACGGCGTCGAACACCACATGGGCCGTCATCGCCAGAGGCATGTCCGAGAGCGCCTTGAACGGGGCGAAGTCCCAGCCGTCGAGCGTGGGCAGGTCCGCATGGACGACCGGCAGGTCGTGATGGCTGTCGGCGAAGGCGCGCCCGTGGCCCGGCGTGTGCTTGATCACCGGCAGCACCCCGCCCGCCAGCAGCCCCTCCGCCGCCGCCCGACCCAGTTGTGCGACGGTCGCCGGATCGCGGGCATAGGCGCGGTCGCCGATGATGTCGTGGGCCCCGGGCACAGGCACGTCGAGGACCGGGACGCAGTCGACGTTGACGCCCACGGCCCTCAGATCGCTGGCCATCAGCCGCGCGCCGAGCCGCACCAGGTCGCGCGCCGCGAGCGGATCGTCGACCGCCTTCAGATACGCCTCGCCGGGCGGGTATTTCGGCCAGTGCGGCGGCCCCATCCGCTGCACCCGGCCGCCCTCCTGATCGATCAGGATCGGGCAGTCCTCGTCGCCGATGCTGTCGCGCAGCTCCCTGGTCAGGGCCCGGACCTGGTCCGGACTGTCGATGTTGCGGCGGAACAGGATGAAGCCCCAGGGCCGGACCTCGGCGAAGAAGGCCCGCTCCGCCTCGGTCAGCCGATGACCGCTGCAGCCGTAGATGGCGGCGGAGGTCACGCGCCCGTCAACGCACGAAACAGTCGCCGCCGCCCGCCTTGATGGCGTTGCACAGGCCGGCGGCCTGATCGCGGCTCAGGCCGGTGACAGTGGTCCGGTAAACGGTCGCGCCGCTGGAGGTCGTCACCTCCTGCACACGCTTGTCGGCGCCGCCGGCGAACTGCGGATAGCGCGCCACGACCGCGGCGAACTCGCGGTCGGCCAAGCCAGGCGTAGAGAAGGCGCCGATCTGGACGCCCGAGCTCCCGCCGGCGGCGGGCGCGGGGCGCGGCTCGACCTTCGCCGGCGGCGGAGGCGTGACCGGGGCCGGACGCGGCGCGGCCGTGATCGGCGCCGCCGGCTCGATCGGGGCGGGCGCCGGCCGGGGCTGGACCACCTCAGGCGGCGGGGTGAAGGTCGGCAGGTCGGTCGCGGCCTCGGCCCCGGAATAGACGTCGATGCCGGCTTCCGGATCCACGGGCTGTGCTTCCAGCGGCACCCCGGTCTTCATCTCACCCACGGGTGTGCCGATGGCGGGCGGCGCATCATTCGAAGAGCGCGGGCCGGCTCGGTAATAGACCACCACCGCCACGATCAGGAGCAGCAGGACGACGGCCGAAATGATCAGCGTCACCGGCGGCCCCTTTCCGCCGCCGCCCCCACCGCCGCCGCCGCCGCGCTCCCGGCGTGGATCGTAGCCGCCGCGGTTGAAGGGCAGGTCGTCGTCGGTTGGCGGCGTATAGGCGCCCCGGTCGCGGCCCTGGTTGGGGTGGTAGGGATCTTCGTGGGACATGGCCGCCTCTGGTCGGTCCGCGCGAATCGACGCGCGGAGGTTCATCCTACCCGCCCCGGCGCACCTTTCGAATCACAGATCGAGCGCGAGGTCGAGGCTGAACAGTTTCCTGTGCTCCTCGATGGCGAAGCGGTCTGTCATGCCGGCGATGTAATCGCACACCGCGCGCGCCCGCTTGGCCTCGTCGGCGACCATCGCCCGGGCCGACCATTCCGGCGGCATGGTCTCCGGTTCCGCCATGAACAGGGTGAACATCTCGGCCAGGATGCGCCGCGCTTGGCTGCGGGTGCGGTTGACGCGGTAGTGCCGATACATTCGCTCGAACAGGAATTTCCGCAGCACGCCGAGATCCGCCAGCATGGACGGGGAGAATGCGACCAGCATCCGATCCGCGGTGCGCACGTCTTCTGTCGAGCGTACGCCGGCGTCCTCCAGCCGGCGCTCCGTTTCGGCCAGCACGTCCTCGACCATAGCGCCGATCATGCGCCGCACCGCCTCGATCCGGATCATCCGGTCGTCGATCGCGGGCCAGTCCCTTCGCACGCCGTGCAGGACAGGGCCGATCAGCGGCACGTCGGCCAGATCGTCCAATGTGAAGAGGCCGGCCTGCACGCCGTCGTCGACGTCGTGGTTGTTGTAGGCGATGTCGTCGGCGATGGCCGCCGCCTGCGCCTCCAGCGAGGCAAACGTCGCCAGCCGCAGGTCCCAGGCGGGCGCGTAGTGGGCGATGGCCTTCCACGCCGGTTCGTCCAGCCGGTGCGAGACGGGGCCGTTGTGCTTGACCACCCCCTCTACCGTCTCCCAGCTCAGGTTCAGGCCGTCGAATTGCGGATAACGCTCCTCCAGCTTCGTCACGACGCGGAAGGTCTGAACGTTGTGGTCGAAGCCGCCCCACGGCTCCATCCGGGCCTGCAACTCGTCCTCGCCCGCGTGGCCGAACGGCGGATGGCCGAGATCGTGCGCCAGCGCGACCGTCTCGGCCAGATCGGTGTCGAGCCGTAGTGCGTGGGCGATCGACCGCGCGATCTGAGCCACCTCGAGGCTGTGGGTTAGGCGGGTGCGATAGTGGTCGCCCTCGTGCGCGACGAAGACCTGCGTCTTCTCTTTCAGCCGGCGGAAGGCGGTCGCGTGAATGATCCGGTCGCGGTCGCGGGCGTAGGCGTTGCGGGTGCGGCTGATCGGCTCCGGCGTCAGCCGGCCGCGGCTGTGCTCCGGATATTCGGCCCAGGGTGCGCGTTCGGGGATCAACATCGGCTCATTCGGTCGCGAGGCCTTTGCGCCGGCCCGCCCGCGCCTCATATAGACGGCCGTGAGCACCGTCCAATGAGCATCGATCTGGCCACCCCCGCCTTCCAGATATCTCCGTCCGCCGGCGGTCATGGCCTGACGCTGTCGGACAGCGCGGCCCGGCGGTTAGCCAAACTGGCTGAGGCCGACGGCCACCCCGTCATGTTGCGCGTCGCCGTGGACGGCGGGGGCTGTTCCGGCTTCCAGTACCGCTTCGAGCTGGTGGAGGCCGCCGAGGCCGAGGACATCCGCATAGAATCCGGCGGGCAGGCCGCGCTGGTAGACCCGGTCTCCCTGCCCTTCCTCAAGGGTTCGGAGATCGCCTTCCTTGACGACCTGGCCGGCGCCCAGTTCGTGGTGCGCAATCCAAACGCGGCCTCCAGCTGCGGCTGCGGCGTCAGCTTCGCGATCTAGTTCCGACGGTCGCCGCGGTCGCCGTGCCCCTTGGGCGCGGCGTGGCTGGCCGAGCGTTTCTGGTCCTGAGCCGACGACCGGCCGACATCGACCATCTCGGTGAAGCGGCCCTCTGCGTCGCGGCGGGCGTAGCGCTTGTCGCCCGGCGTGGGCTCGATCAGTTCACGTTTGCTCATGGCGTTCTCCTTCCAGCATGAGGAATCCGCGGCGAGTCCGCGGGTTCCCGAGCTTCATCCCGGCGCGCCGCGCTTCGTCCCAGCCGGCTCGACCCGGACCGGCGGCGCCGTCAGCCTCGGCTCATGTCCTGGCTCTTCACCCCAACCCTCGTCCTGCACATCAGCTGCGGTCTCGCCGCCTCGGTGGTGGGGCTGGCGCCGATCCTGACGCGCAAGGGCTCGCGCGCCCATCGGCTCAGCGGCCGCGTCTTCGCGGGCCTTATGGCCACGCTGCTCGCCTGCGCCTGGCTGATGACGGCGCTGAAGTTCAGCCCCTACTTCCTCGCCCTGTCGGCCACGGCGACCATGACCCTGTTCTCGGGCCTGCGGGTGCTGCGGCGCAAACGGCCCGACCTGCACCGGGAGGATCAGGCCCGGCCCCTCGACTGGATCGTGACCTCAGGCGTGGTCGGAGTGGGCGTGTGGGTCCTCGTGCTGGTGGTCATGGGCCGCACGGGAACTCTGGCTGTCGTCTCATCGGCCCTGGCTTACGGCGCGCTCGTCTATGGCGGCTGGGACCTCTGGCGGTTCGCGCGCCCCACCGACTGGCCCTTCTCGCCTGAGCTGTGGAAGTATGAGCATCTGACGAAGATGCTCGGCGCCTACGGCGCCGTGCTGTCCGCCTTCTCCGGCAACTTCCTGACCTTCTTGCCGACCCCATGGAGCCAGCTCTGGCCGACCATCCTGTTCCAAACGGTGACGATGATCTGGATCGCGGTTCTGATCTTGAGCCGCCGGCGTCGCGCGGCGGCGGCCTTCGCCTGAGCCGGATCAGCACGGCGGCCTGGGTCGCGGCGTTCACCGCCTACAGCTACGTCATGACCACGGTGTGCGCCGCGTGGTTTCTGCGCCGCGGGGGCGGAAGCGAGCCCGGCGTGGCGGAGTCCCTGCTTTGGCAAGGCGCGGTCTACGGTCTCTGGCTGCCTGTCGGAACGTTGGTTTGGCTGTTGCTTCGTCGGTTCGGCGCCGGCCCCCGCGCGTTCGCCTTCCTGTCGTTGGCCGGCTTCATCATCGTGCCGCTGCACAGCCTCGCGACCAAGGCGATCGATCTGGCGTTCGGCGCCGGCGGAGCCGGTCTGCTGGAGGGCGCGATCGTTCGCGCTCCCGTCTCCCTGCTGATCTACACCGCGATCTGCGCCGTCGGCGCCGCCGCCGTGCATCGCAGCCGCGCGGTTGAGGCGCGCTCGCACGCCCGATCACTGGAGGCGGCGCTGGCCGGCGCCCGCGCGGCGTCGACCGCCCCGGCCGCACCGCCCGAACGGCTGATGGTCATGACGGGCAACCGTCGCGCGCCGGTGCTTGTGGACGAGGTCGAGTGGTTCGCCGCCGCCGGCAACTACGTCGTGGTGCACTGGGGCGAGCGAGAAGGACTGATCCGCGAGCCGCTCAAGGCGTTGGAGGCGCGGCTTGACGGGCGGGTCTTCGCCCGCAGTCACCGTTCAACGGTCGTCAATCTGGCGCGGGTGCGGGATGCGAGCTCGCTGTCCGACGGGTCGTGGCGGCTGACGATGCAGAGCGGGGCCGAACTGGTCGCCAGCCGGACCTACCGCGACGCGCTGATGGCGCGCCTCGGCCGTCAGGACACAAGCGTTTCCTGAAAGCGGACCGGACGCCCGTGGGCCGCGCCCAGCAGCTGTCCGTCCCGCATCACCACCCGGCCGCGCACGATCGTGGCCATGGGCCAGCCCGTCGCCTCAAAGCCGTCGAAGGGAGTCCACCCCGCGCGGCTGGCCATGTCCTCGTGCCGGATGACCCGCCGCGCCTTCAGATCGACCAGCGTCAGGTCGGCGTCGTAGCCCTCCGCCATCCGGCCCTTGCCGGCGATGCCGAACACGCGATTGGCGCCGTGGCTGGTCAGGTCGATGAAGCGGTCAAGGCTCAGCCGACCGTTGGCCACGTGAGTCAGCATGACCGGCACCAGCGTCTGCACGCCCGGCATCCCGGAGGGCGACGCCGGATAGGGCCGCGCCTTCTCCTCGACCGTATGCGGCGCATGATCCGACCCCAGCACGTCGAAGACCCCGTGCTCGATGCCGGTCCACAGCCCGGCGATATGGCCGGCGTTGCGGATCGGCGGGTTCATCTGGGCGTAGCCCTTCAGCCGCTCGTAGGCTTCGTCGCCGTCCAGCGTCAGGTGCTGGGGCGTGACCTCGGCGGTGGCGACGTCCTTGTGGTCGGCGAGAAAGCGCACCTCCTCGGCGGTCGAGACGTGAAGGACGTGAATTCGGGCGCCGGTCTCGCGCGCCAGCCGCACCAGACGCCGCGTGCTCATGATCGCGCTCTCGGCGTCGCGCACCTCAGGATGGCTTGTCCAGTCGCCGGTGCGGGCCAACGGCCGTCGCTCCACCAGGCGGTATTCGTCCTCCGAGTGGAAGGTCGCGCGGCGCTTCACATGGCGCAGCACTTCGCGCACGCCGTCGTCGTCAGCCACCAGCAGGGTGCCGGTCGAGGCGCCCATGAACACCTTGACGCCGCAGCAGCCCGGCAGCCGCTCCAGCTCCGCCAGATGCCGCGCGTTCCCGTGCGTGCCGCCGATGTAGAAGGCGTGGTCGGTCCACATCCGGTCCCGCGCCCGCTCCAGCTTGTCGGCGAGGGTGTCGGGATCGGTGGTGTTCGGCTCGGTGTTCGGCATCTCGAACACGGCGGTGACCCCGCCCAGCGCCGCCGCGCGGCTGCCGGTCTCGAGGTCCTCCTTCCACTCGAGGCCCGGCTCACGGAAATGGACCTGGGTGTCGATGACGCCGGGCAGGACCGTCAGGCCCGAGGCGTCCACGGTCTCCCCCGCCGACGCCTGAGATAGGTCGCCGACGAAGGCGATGCGGCCGTCGATCACGCCCACGTCGGCCCGCCCGCGCCCCGCGTGATTGGCCACCTCGCCGCCGCGGACGATCAGGTCGTAGGTCTGTGTCATGGGCCTCTCATATCACGCGCCCGACATCCGTCATCCCGGAGTCAGACGCAGATCAGACGTCAGGCGCAGATCAGACGTCAGGCGACGACCCGCTGCTCCAGCAGCTTCCTCGCCGCCTTGAGCACGCGCTCCGCCGGCAGATCGTTCATGTGCATGATCGCCTGATTGAGCTGCGGGTCGATCTTGCGGAACTCCTCGACCGAGCGTGGCCCGCGCACGACGACGCCGCCCCACGGCCCTCGCTCGGCCTCGTCCGAGGGACCGAAGGCGGCGATCACCGGAGCGCCGGCGGCCACCGCGAGATGGGTGCACAGGCAGTCCCCGCCGAGGTACAGCGTCGCCCGTCTAAGGGCAGCCACGGTCTGGAGCGGGTTCAGCCGCCCCTGCAGGTCGATCACGCGGTCGCGCTTCGCCGCTGAGCGCAGGGTGTGGGCGGCTTCGCGATCACCCTCGCCGCCGACGATCATCAGCCGGCCGCCGGCCAAGGCGCCGTCGTCGGCCAGCAGAGCCGTCGCGACCTTGGCGAAGCGTTCCGGCGGCCACTGGCGGCCCATCCACTCCGCGCCCGGCGCCACGGCCAGAATGGGGCCCTCGCCCGGCGGGATGAGCCGCTCGGCGGTGGCGACCGTTTCCTCGGACAGCGCAAGAAGGGGCGCCGGGATTTCGTCCAGATGCAGCACCCTGGCGGCCAGTTCCACGGCGTGGACGCCGCCCTCGCGCTCGCCCCGCACCGCCCGCTTCTGGCGCTTCAGCTTCCCTGACAGAGCCGAGCCGCGCATGTCGACGACCAGACCCCACTTGATGGCGCGAACCTGGTTCCACAGCGCCAGCCATTCCAGATGACCTTCGCGCTCCAGAACGAAAAGCCGGTCGAGCCGGGGCGTGTCCGCGAACAGCGGCGCGCTGGCCGGCGAACCGACGACGCTGAAGGTCGCCGCGGGCATGGCTTTGACGAGATAGGCGAGCACGCCGGAGGACATCACCGCCTCCGCGGCGTCCGCCTCGGCGATGTACAGAATGGGGAACCGGCTCGCCATGACGGGAGGCTACAGGGATTCTCTCCGCCCGCGCTCGTTTGGGCGGTGTGGTCCACAGGCTTCGGCGCGCCTATCTGTGGCGCATGACCACCCGCATCGCCCACCTCCCCAGCCGCGCCCTGATCCGGGTGTCGGGGCCGGACGCCCGCGCCTTCCTGCACAATCTGCTGACGCAGGACGTCGAGACTCTCGCGCCGGGGCAGTTGAAGTTCGGCGCCCTGCTGTCGCCGCCCGGCCGTCTGTTGTTCGACCTGTTCTTGCTGGGCCTGGAGGACGGTGTGGTGCTGGATGTCGCCGCCGACCGGCGTGACGCCCTGCTGCAGCGACTGTCGATGTACCGGCTGCGGGCGCAGGTCTCGCTTGAGCCCGAGGGCGCGCCGGTGTTCGCGGCCTGGGGTGGTGAAGCGGCGGGGTTCGCCTCCGATCCCCGGTTGCCCGCGTTGGGAGGTCGAGCCTACGGCTTGGCGGCGGACGCCACGGCGTCCGAGGACGACTTTCAGGCCCACCGGCTGGCGCTCGGCGTGCCCGACCCCGCCGCGGATGCGATTTCCGACAAGACCTATCCGATTGAAGCCAACTTCGACCTGTTGAACGGCGTCGACTTCCAGAAGGGCTGTTTCGTGGGACAGGAGACGACCTCACGCATGAAGCGGCGGGGAGCCATCAGGAATCGCATGCTGCCGATTGCCATCGACGGCCCTCCTCCCCCCTTCGGCGCCGAAGTGCTGAACGGGGAGCTTCGTGCGGGCGAGGTGCTCAGCGGCCGCGACGGCGCGGCCATGGCGCTGCTGCGGCTCGACCGGCTGGAAGGCGCCCTGTCGGTGGAGGGACGGCCCGTGACGGTGCGCCGCCCGGAGTGGGCGCCGGCCTGAGGGCCCTGTCCCAGGGGAAATCCCCCCGCCGGCCGGGGATCGGCCTATGGTGCCTCTCCGTCGTCCCTGGAGACCGGCATGTTGCTTACCCGATCCGTCATTGCTGCACTGACCCTTGCCTGCGCCGCCTGCTCGGCGGCCCGACCAGCCGACTCGGGTCCAGCGCCGTTCGCAGGGCCTGCATCGACCCCGGCCGCCGTCGAACGCGGCCGCGTCATGGCGGCGGCCAAGTGCGGCGGCTGCCACGCCGTCGGCCCGACGGGCGCCAGCGCGATGGAGGCGGCGCCGCCGCTGCGCGACATTGCTGAGCTCTACCCGCCCACCCAGTTGCAGGAGGCCTTCGGCGAAGGCGTCATGACCGGACACCCCGCCATGCCGCAGTTCGAGCTGCGCCCTGGCGAGATCAACGACCTGATCGCCTATCTGGAGAGCTTGAGATCCAACCAAGCTGTCACGCCAGGCTGAACGAAAACGCGCCCGAAGCAGGCTCCGGGCGCGTCGGTCTTCTGGCTTGAGCCGATGTTACTCGGTGGCGGCGGCCGCATCGACGGCGGCGTCGGTCTTGCGAGCGGCGGTGTCAGCCGCGGCGTCGGCGTTGGCGGCGGCCTGATTGGTCGCGGCGGCGGCGTTGTCGGCGGCGGCGTCGGCGTTGGCGGCCGTGTCGTCGGCGGCGGAGGCGACGGTCGCGCCGGCGGCGTCAACGGTCGCGTCGGCGTTTTCTTCGGTCTGCTGCGAGCAGGCGGTCAGGGTCAGGGCGGCCGCGGCGGCGGCGAACAGGGCGATACGCATGAAAGTCTCCTTGATGGGAGCGACGTTTGTTCAGCCTCGACGGCGGCTTGTCCAGCCCAAAGCGACGCTTTGACCCGCGCCCGCCGCGCGTCCATCCTCGACGGACGTAATCCGGAGCCGCACATGCCGCTGATCGACCTCAGCCACACGATCGAAGACGGCATGATCACCTATAAGGGTCTGCCCGCGCCGCTGATCTGCGACCATCTCAGCCGCGAGGCCTCGCGCGCGGCCTACGAAGCGGGCACGGAGTTCCAGATCGGCCGCATCGACATGGTCGGCAACACCGGCACCTATCTGGACACGCCCTTCCACCGCTACGCCGACGGAGAGGACTTGAGCGACGTGGGGCTGGAGCGGGTGGCGGGCCTGCCGGGGCTGGTGGTGCGGGCGCCGGACGTTTTGGCGATCGACGGGGACCGCTTCGCTGGAGTGGACGTGCGCGGCAAGGCGGTGCTGGTCCACACCGGCTGGGCCCGGCATTGGCGCACCGACGCCTATTTCGAAGACCACCCCTTCCTCACCGAGGACGCCGCGGCCCTGCTGGTTGAGTCCGGCGCGGCCCTGGTCGGCATCGACTCGCACAACATCGACGACACCCGCACCCGCGCGCGGCCGGCGCACAGCCGCCTGCTGGGCGCGGGCATCCCGATCTGCGAACACATGCGCGGTCTGGAGTTGCTGCCCGACACCGGCTTCCGCTTCACCGCGGCGCCGCCCAAGGTGAAGGCGTTCGGGACCTTCCCGGTGCGCGCCTTCGCGGAAGTGGACTGACGTCGCCCCGGGACGACCGACCCGGATCGGGTCGCATCACACTGGTCGCCGATCCCCGACGCGACTATCGCCGCGCCCCGACCTGCTGGAGCGCCCGGATGCACGACCCCCGCCTTGACGCCATAACCACCGATCTGACGGCGCTCGAAGCGATCGTGCGCGGTCTGGCGCGCAGTCACGCCCGCCGTTCGCGCACCAGCCTGATCGACCTGCTGGCCTCCATGACGGAAGAGGCGGACCGGATCCGCCACTGCCCCACCTTCAGCGGCGTCGACCGAAGCGGCGTCTGCGGCGTGCTGGACGCCTGGGTCGAGGACCTGAAGGTGGAGGCATGGGCGGCGGAAGGGGCCACGGTCACGCAGGATCGAACCGCCTGAGCCGGTCCGACGCCAAGGTCATCTCCCGGGTGAGAAACCGGACGAACTCCAGGTTTCTTGCGTGGGTGATCGTGCCGCTGACCGTCCGTACGCCCCGAGAGTCGCGAGCCAGTCGTCCGGAGGCGACCAGGGCGTCAATCCGGCGCCGCACCGTCTCGCGCGCCAGCCCGGTGGCCTCGGCGACGGCCCGTCCGCTGGTCGGTCGGTGCAGGTGGTCGGGCAGCGGAGCGTCGTCGAGTCCGGCGACAATCTCCGGGTCTCGCAGATGGCTGCTGGAGCTGGCGGCCGCGACGGTCAGATAAACAAGGATGGTCTCCAGATCGTCCCCCGGAAAACAGTCGACGGCCTGACGCCAGATACGCAGCAGCGCCTCCATGGCCGCCATCGCCTTGACCCGCTCACCCGGCCCCACCGTCGGTTCGTCGCGCTCCATCGGCCTCTCCCGTGCGGCCTTGAGGCTGCGCGATTTCAACATGGGAGACCAGCGGTTTGTCAGGGCGCGCCCCGCGCTGCGTCGCCGCCCCCTTCACGCGGCGGGCCTAGTCGCTACCCTCCCGCCATGCCCGATTCACTCAACCGCTGCGCCTGGTGCGGGACCGATCCGCTGTACGTGGCCTATCACGACGAGGAGTGGGGTGTGCCCGAGTACGACAGCCGGGCGCTGTGGGAGAAGCTGGTGCTGGATGGGTTCCAGGCCGGACTGGCGTGGATCACCATCCTGCGGAAGCGCGAGGGAATGCGCGACGCATTCGACGGCTTCGATCCCGAGGTCATAGCGCGCTACGGCGAGGCCGACATCGAGCGGCTGCTGGGCGACGCCCGCATCATCCGCTCGCGGGCCAAGATCAACAGCGCGATCAAGGGCGCCCGGATCTGGCTGGAGATGCGGGAGAACGGCGAGGACTTCAGCGCATGGCTGTGGTCGTTCGTCGGCGGTGCGCCGATCCAGAACAGCTGGCCCGACAGCGCGCGGCCGGTGGCGACTCCCGGATCCGAGGCGATGGCCAAGGCGCTGAAGAAGCGTGGCTTTACCTTCTGCGGCCCGGTGATCGTATACGCCTTCATGCAGGCTGTGGGCATGGTCAACGATCACGGCGTCGAGTGCTTCCGTCACCGGCAGGTTCGTGCGATGGCCGACCGGTGAAGACCGCGCCGAAAAAGCCAGGCAAGACGAAGGCCGCCGCGAAGGCGCCGGCGAAGGCCCCGCGCGGCTTCCCGACGCTGGCGCTGGAGACGGTGCTGATCCAGTCCTGCGGCGGTCTCGTCTGCGGCGTCGACGAGGCGGGGCGCGGACCTTGGGCGGGGCCGGTGAGCGCCGGGGCGGTGATCCTGCATCACGAGGACCTGCCCGAGGGCATTGACGACTCCAAGGCTCTGACCGCGGAACGGCGCGAGGCGCTGGAGATCGAGATCAAGGCCCGGGCGCTGGCTTGGGGCGTCGGCTTCGCCTCGGTCGAGGAGATCGCCGAGCTGAACATCCTGCACG
>NZ_DASWNO010000161.1:0-8084 GCF_036399195.1 Brevundimonas sp. | reverse complement strand
GACGAGGACGCCGCCCTCGCCACGCTGAAGGCCGCGGAGCCGTGGCTGGACCGCATCACGGGCGTTGGCCTCGACTCCTCCGAGGTCGGCCACCCCCCGTCGAAATTCCGGCGCGTGTTCGACCGCGCCGGTCAGATGGGCCTCAAGCGCGTCGCCCACGCCGGCGAGGAGGGCCCGCCCGCCTACGTCCACCAGGCGCTGGACCTGCTGCACATCGACCGCATGGACCACGGCAACCGCTCGATGGAGGACGATGCCCTGGTCGAACGACTGGCGCGCGAACGGATGACCCTGACCGTCTGCCCGCTGTCCAACCTCAAGCTCTGCGTGGTCGACGACCTGAAGGATCACCCCGTCCCCGAGATGCTCCGCCGCGGGCTGCACGTCACCCTCAACTCCGACGACCCCGCCTATTTCGGCGGCTATGTGAACGACAACTACATCCGGCTGGCCGAGGCGGTGGGCCTGACGCGGGAGCAGGTGACGCAGCTGGCGCGCAACAGCTTCGAGGGGTCGTTCCTGAGCGAGGCGGAGAAGGCGGCGCGGCTGGCGGAGCTGGACGCCTACTCAGCGGTCTGACGCCGGGAGGCGGACTCGGCGAGGTACGCACCGGCGTGGAAACAGGCCCGGAGCAGGAGGTTGGCTGCGCCGGACGCACGGGCGGACGCTGAACCACCCTTTGTATTTCCCGCGCGCTTCCAGCGATCCTGCCTCTGCTGCCGGGCACAGGAACCGCGAAACTGTCTGCGCTTTCTTCCGCGATGGAGGGCGGTCCGTGCCGAGGTACTTCTTCGAGACGTTGGAAGGCAGAAGAGTTGGCCGCGACGTTGAGGGGCTGGAGCTCCCCGACGACGTCGCCGCCAAACGCACGGCCTGGGCGAGCCTGTCCGATCTTGTCGCGGATCGGGCGGAGACGAGCGATGGTCCCCTGGCTGTCAAGGTTACGGATGCGGAGGGGCGGCTGGTATACGAGGTGGCGGCCACGGGCGGCCTAAACGTGAGCGCCGAGCTACCCTCTTTCCAGCAGAGGGACGCGTCAGCACGAAGGCACTAGCTCTCAGGACCCGTCCCGTCTCACGGCGAGGCCAGCGGACCTGGTCGCCGGAGGCAAGGTCAGCGACAGCGGGGACGCTGACACCCTGGCCGCCCACGCTTGACTTCCCCATTGAGTCGGGGCCTAGGTCGCGGCGCTCTCGCGGGAGAGATCGGGCCCCTCAAAGGTCCCGGAGCCGAAGGCGCAACCGCCCCGGAAACGCTCAGGCAAACGGACCGCGAGGACATACGGACGCTGGAAAGTCGCTCCCCGGTTCGGGATTCATGAGCGCGCCGACGGAGCAAGCCCCGACTTGGGCGGAATCTCTCAGGCTTCAGGACAGCGGGGGCGCGAGGACGGCGGAGCTTCCGCTGCAAAACGCGACCGTGAAAGTCTGACCATGACCGACGAGACCCTGAAGACCACGCCCCTCAACGCCGCGCACCGCGCCGCCGGCGCCCGCATGGTCGGCTTCGGCGGCTACGACATGCCGGTGCAGTACGAGGGGGTGCTGGCCGAGCACCGCTGGACCCGCGACCACGCCGGCCTGTTCGACGTCTCCCACATGGGCCAGTGCCGCATCTCGGGCGACGACGCGATCAGCCAGTTCGAGCGCTTCGTCCCCGGCGACTATGCGATCCTCAAGGCCGGCAAGCAGAAATACTCGCTGCTGCTGAACGCCGAGGGCGGGATCATGGACGATCTGATGGCGGGCAAGCCCGACCACGACGGCCTTTATGTCGTGGTCAACGCCGGCAACAAGGACGCCGACTTCGCCTTCCTGCAGGAGAACCTGTCAGGCGACGCGACCTTGAAGATCCTCGACGACCGCGCCCTGCTCGCCATCCAGGGGCCCGAAGCCGCCGAGGTGATGGCGAAGCACGAGCCCCTGCTGGCCGAGATGGGTTTCATGGAATGCGCGCGGCTGATGCTTTTCGGCTGCGACTGCTTCATCTCCCGTTCGGGCTACACGGGCGAGGACGGCTATGAGATCTCAGTTCCGGCCGATCATGCCGAGCGGGTCTGGAACACTCTGCTGGAGGACGCCCGGGTCAAGCCGATCGGCCTCGGCGCGCGCGACAGCCTGCGCCTGGAAGCCGGCCTGCCGCTGCACGGCCATGACATCGACGCCACGACCTCGCCGGTCGAGGGCGGCCTGACCTTCGCCCTGTCCAAGTCGCGCAAGGAGCGCGCGGACTTCAACGGCGCCGACCGCATCCTGAAGGAGCTGGCCGACGGCCCGTCGCGGGTCCGCGTCGGCCTCAGCGTCAAGGAAGGCGCTCCGGCCCGCGAAGGCGCGGAGATCGCCGATATGGAGGGGACCGTCATCGGCACGGTCACCTCGGGCGGTCCCTCCCCCACGCTGGGCCGCAACATCGCCATGGGCTATGTGCCGCCGCGGTTCGCCGATCTGGGCACGGAGCTGAAGGTGGTCGTGCGCGGTCGTCCCGCCGCCGCCGAGGTCGTCGCCACGCCCTTCGTCGCCCAACGTTACTATCGCAAACCGAAAGCCTGAGGATCGGATCGATGCATTTCTCCAAGGATCACGAGTGGGTTCGCTTCGATGGCGACGTCGCCACCGTCGGCATCACCAAACACGCCGCTGACGCCCTCGGCGACGTGGTGTTCGTCGAGACCCCGGAGGCCGGCAAGTCGGTTTCCAAGGGCGACAGCTTCGCCGTGGTCGAGAGCGTCAAGGCGGCCTCGGACGTCTACGCCCCGGTGTCGGGCGAAGTGGTCGAAGGCAACGCCGCCCTCGCCTCCGCGCCCGAAACCGTCAACGCCGATCCCGAAGGCGAGGGCTGGTTCGCCAAGATCCGCGTCGCCGCCGCCGCGACCGATGGTCTGATGGACCGCGCGGCCTACGACCAGTACCTGAGCACGCTGTGAACTGAAGCCCTCCCCCTCGAGGGGGAGGGTTTGGGTGGGGTGGAGGCACGCTCCCTCCTGCCTGGAATCCGATCGGCGCCGAACGCG
Source organism: Brevundimonas sp. (assembly GCF_036399195.1). Taxonomy (GTDB): domain Bacteria; phylum Pseudomonadota; class Alphaproteobacteria; order Caulobacterales; family Caulobacteraceae; genus Brevundimonas. The sequence continues at coordinate 5,074 of NZ_DASWNO010000161.1, read as the reverse complement.
ACCCGTTCTGCGCCAGCCTGCCACCACCCCATCCCAACCCTTCCACCTCGAGGGGAAGGGCTTTGGAGCGAACCATGCGCTACCTCCCCCTGACGCCCGACGACCGCACGGCGATGCTCGCCGCCATCGGAGCCAAGTCTATCGACGACCTGTTCGTGGACGTCCCCGAACCGGCCCGGCGCGAAGGGTTCGTGGACCTGCCGCGGGTGGCGGGCGAGCTGGAGGTCGAGCGGGCGCTTGGTGCGCTGGCGGCGAAGAACATCACCGCCGGAACCGTCCCGTTCTTCTGCGGCGCCGGAGCCTACAAGCACCACGTGCCGGCCACCGTGGATCATGTCATCCAGCGTTCGGAGTTCCTGACCAGCTACACCCCCTACCAGCCGGAAATCGCCCAGGGCACGTTGCAGTACCTGTACGAATTCCAGACCCAGGTGGCGAACCTGACCGGCATGCCGGTGGCGAACGCCAGCCTCTATGACGGCTCGACGGCCATGGCCGAAGGGGTGCTGATGGCCACCCGCGTGACCCGCCGCAACAAGGCGATCATCTCCGGCGGCGTACACCCGCACTACGTCGCCGCCACCGAGACCGTGGTCCACGCCGTCGGCGTCGAGACCCAAGTCCTGCCGGCCGCCGTCGACGCGGAAGCCGACGTGATCGCCCAGATCGGCCCGGATACGGCCTGCGTCGTCGTCCAGACCCCGAACGTGTTCGGCACGGCCACCGACGTGACGAAGATCGCGGAAGCGGCCCACGCGGCCGGCGCCCTGCTGATCGTCGTGGTCACCGAGGCCGTGTCGATGGGCCTGCTGAAGTCGCCCGGCGAGATGGGGGCGGACATCGTCGCCGCCGAGGGCCAGTCGATCGGCAACGCTCTGAACTACGGCGGCCCCTACGTCGGCCTGTTCGCCTGCCGCGAAAAACTGGTCCGCCAGATGCCGGGCCGCCTGACCGGCGAGACGGTCGACGCCGACGGGGAGCGCGGCTTCGTCCTGACCCTGTCGACGCGCGAGCAGCACATCCGCCGCGACAAGGCGACCTCGAACATCTGCACCAACTCCGGCCTGTGCACCCTGGCCTTCACCATCCACATGAGCCTCCTGGGCGAGACGGGCCTGCGGCGCATGGCGCTGCTCAACCACGAAAACGCGCTGGCGACCCGCGACGCGCTGGCCGCCATCCCGGGCGTCCAAGTCCTGACCCCGCGCTTCTTCAACGAGTTCGCCGTCCGCCTGCCGAAGCCCGCCGTCGGCGTGGTGGAGCAGTTGGCCCAACGCGGCATCCTCGCCGGCGTGCCCTATGGCCGCCTCGCCCCCGGAGCCGGCATGGATGACGTCCTGCTGGTCGCCGCGACCGAGGTCACCACGGACGCGGACATCACCGCCCTCAAGACCGCCCTGGCGGAGGTTCTATAATGAGCACGATGAACACGGTCGGCCGTCCGACCACCCCGAACGCCGTGACCTCCAAACCCGCCACCCTGACCGGGGGCCGCGGCCTGCTGCAGAACGAGCACCTGATCTTCGAGAGCGACGGCTGGGGCAAGACCGGCGTGGACCTGCCGGAACCGAAGACGGACGGCTCCGACCTCGGCGACCTTGTGCGGCGCGATCCGATCGGCCTGCCGGGCCTGTCCGAGCCCGAGACCATGCGCCACTATGTGCGCCTGTCGCAGAAGAACCACGCCATCGACCTGGCCATCTATCCGCTCGGCTCGTGCACGATGAAGCACAACCCGCGCCTGAACGAGAAGATGGCCCGCCTGCCCGGCTTCTCGGACATCCACCCGCTGCAGCCCCAGTCGACCGTGCAGGGCGCGCTGGAGCTGATGGACCAACTGGCGCACTGGCTGAAGACCCTGACCGGCATGCCCGCCGTCGCGCTGTCGCCCAAGGCCGGCGCCCATGGCGAGCTGTGCGGCCTGATGGCCATCCGCGCCGCACACGAAGCCTCGGGCGAGCACGAAATGCGCCGCAAGGTGCTGGTGCCGACCTCGGCTCACGGCTCCAACCCGGCCACCGCCGCCTTCGTCGGCTACACAGTCGTGGAGGTCGCCCAGACCGACGACGGCCGCGTCGATGTCGCCGACCTCGCGTCCAAGCTGGGCGACGACGCGGCCGCCATCATGGTCACCAATCCCAACACCTGCGGCCTGTTCGAGCGCGACATCCTCGAGATCAGCCGGCTGACCCATGAAGCAGGCGCCTATTTCTACTGCGACGGGGCCAACTTCAACGCCATCGTCGGGAGGGTCCGGCCCGGCGACCTCGGCGTCGACGCCATGCACATCAACCTGCACAAGACCTTCTCGACGCCGCACGGCGGCGGCGGCCCCGGCGCGGGTCCGGTGGTGCTGTCCGAAGCGCTGGCCCCCTTCGCCCCGGCCCCGTGGGTCGTGCAGGGCGAGGACGGCTACCGCCTGATCGAGTTCGCCGAGGACGAGGCGGAGCAGGCATTCGGCCGCCTGTGCGCCTTCCAGGGCCAGATGGGCATGTACGTCCGCGCCCTCAGCTACATGATGAGCCACGGCTCCGACGGCCTGCGTCAGGTCGCCGAGGACGCCGTGCTGAACGCCAACTACATCAAGGCGCGGCTGCAGGACCTGATGAGCCCCGCCTTCCCGGACGGCCCGTGCATGCACGAGGCCCTGTTCGACGACGAATGGCTGAAGGGCACCGACATCACCACGCTCGACTTCGCCAAGGCGATGATCGACGAGGGCTTCCACCCGATGACCATGTATTTCCCGCTGGTCGTCCATGGGGCCATGCTGATCGAGCCGACCGAGACGGAGTCGAAGCAGGAGCTGGACCGCTTTATCCACGCCATGCGGGCCCTCGCCCAAGCGGCGAAGGCTGGCGATTCCGAACGCTTCAAGGGCGCCCCGTTCCACGCCCCGCTGAAGCGGCTGGACGAGACCCGCGCCGCCCGCGCGCCCGTGCTACGCTGGACCGCGCCCGAAGGCTCGAACATCGCCGCGGAGTAAACCAATGCGCCCCATCCTCGCAGCCGGGCTCGCCCTCTTCTTCATGGGAGCCGCGGTGGCGGAGACTGCGGCCCAGACGGTCCCGCCGCCTGCCCAAAGCCGGGATCACGCGAGCGCCCGCGCCTTCATGGACGCCTACGCGCAGGATCTGCGGAACAGCGACCGCGAAGCCGTTATCGGCCGCTACGACCCCGCCGGGGCATGGTTCGTCGGCGGCGGCCGAGGCGAGTGGCTCAACCCCGCTCGGATCGCCGAAAACTACCGCGCGGAAGCGTGGCGGCCGCCCGCCGACTTCGCCTTCGAGGACCTCGCCTTCGTCACCGCGGGGGACGACGTCGTGACCGTCACCGGCCGCTTCAACTGGCCCCGCCCGGACGGCAGCGCCCGCCCCATCGCCTATCACGGCCTGCTGGTCCGCATCGACGGCCAGTGGCGGATCCGGGTCGAGGACGAGACTCCCGTGCTCAATATCCGTTAGCCGACTGCCCGAGCACGGCAATGTGAACGCCGTTCGTTACAAGAGGCGTATGCTCACTGACGCGTAACTGAACCATGAGAAGCGTTGGGAGGCGCTATCGGTCATGATGTCACGCGTACAAAAGGGTATGGCCGCCGGTCTTGCGGCCACCGTCGTCGTCTCCATCCTCGAGATTGCGAACATGACGCTGGGCCCCTGGGCCGCCAGCTTTCCGAGACTGCTTTCCGTGATGTTGCAGATGCCCGACACGATGGCCGTCGGCTGGGCCGCTCACTTGCTGATCGGGACGTTCGTCCTCGGGCCGGCCTTCGGCGTGCTCTGCCCACGGCTTCCGACGGATACGCCGGAGTCGAAGGGCATTCTGTTCGCCATTGGAGCCTTCCTGGTCATGGGTCTGACCGTCGCGCCGCTCAGCGGGGTTGTCGGTCGCCCGGTCGGGATGTTCTTCATGCAGGCGGGCTTCGGCACGCTCGCGTGGATGATCGCCACGCACGCCGTGTTCGGCATCGTGCTCGGCACCGTCTACGGGCGGCTGGTGGAGCGCGAAAAGCGGACCCGGTCCCTCGCCGGCACGGCTCCGGCTCACTGACGAAAAAGGCCGCGCCGGCGGACCGGCGGGGCCTCGATCGTTCGGCGGTCCGCGACGGCTAGTTGAGCCGCTGGCCGATCTGGCCGATCGCGGCGTCCAACAGCGGGTCGGTGGTCTGGTTCGCCAGCCGGGCGGTCAGGATCTGTTCCGCCGCGCGCGCCGCCAGATCGGCGGCGGCGGCCTTCACCTCGGCCGCGGCCTGGGCCTCCGCCTGGGCGATGCGGCGCTCGGCCAGGGCTTCGCGGCGTGCGAGCGACTCCTCCAGCTTGACCTTGGCGTCGGCCTCCATCTGGCGGGCGTCTGCTTCGGCCGCGCGCAGCATTTCGGCGGCCTGCGCCTCGGCCTCGGCCTTCTCGGCGCGGATCTGGACCAGCAGGGCCTCGGCCTCGGCGCGCAGGCGGGCGGCCTCGTCGAGTTCCGACTGGATTTTGGCCGCCTTGGCGTCGAGTTGGCCGGCGACCAGCTTGGGCACGCCGACGACGATCAGTATGCCGAAGAACAGCAGCAGTCCGACCGCCACCCAGAGCTCCGGGTTCGACAGGCTGTAGAGATGCGGGTTGAAGAATTCCATCAGGCGGCGCCCTTCACGGCGGCGGCGGCTTCGGCGCCGGTGGGCGCCTTGCCGGTCAGGCGTTCGACGATGGCGACGGCCGTGTCGGACGCGATCGAGGCGACATTGGTCATGGCCGCGTCGCGGGTGCGGCCGATAGCGGTCTCGGCCTCGGCGATGCGGGCGTTGACCACGGCTTCTTCCTGGGCGGCGCGGGCGTTGGCCTGTTCGGTGACGCGCGCCTTGGCGGCGGCGGCGGTCGAGCGGGACGAGGCGCGAGCGGCCTCGACCTCAGCCTTGGCGGCTTCGGCTTGGCCGGCCGCCTCAGCTTGAACCTGGCGGGCCGCCGAGACGGCGTCGGCGATGGTCGCCGCGCGTTGGTCGATCACGCCCCGCAGACGCGGCACGAAGACCTTGGCCATCAGCCAGTAGAGGATGGCGAACAGCAGGACGAGGTAGACGATCTGGCCG
>NZ_DASWNO010000160.1:0-1931 GCF_036399195.1 Brevundimonas sp. | reverse complement strand
GATCAGACGTTCAGCGAAGCCGGGTCGATCTTGAAGCCCGGTCCCATGGTCGAGGACAGGGTGATGCGCTTGACGTAGGTGCCCTTGGCGCCCGACGGACGGGCCCGCTGCAGGGCGTCGACATAGGCCTTTACGTTGGCTTCGAGGGCTTCCTGGGTGAAGGAGGCCTTGCCGATGCCGCCATGAGCGATGCCGGCCTTCTCGACGCGGAACTCGACCGCGCCGCCCTTGGCGTCCTTGACCGCTTGCGCGACGTTCGGGGTCACGGTGCCGACCTTGGGGTTGGGCATCAGGCCGCGGGGGCCCAGCACCTTACCCAGACGGCCGACGAGGGCCATCATATCGGGCGAGGCGATGACGCGGTCGAAGTCGGTGAAGCCGCCGTTGATCTTCTCGTACAGATCCTCGGCGCCCACGATGTCGGCGCCGGCCGCGAGGGCTTCGGCCGCCTTGGCGTCCTTGGCGAAGACGGCGACGCGAACGTCACGGCCCGTGCCTGACGGCAGGTTGACCACGCCGCGGACCTGCTGGTCGGCGTGACGCGGATCGACGCCGAGGTTGACGGCGATCTCGATCGACTCGTCGAACTTGGCTGTCGCGTTGTCCTTGACGGCCTTGATGGCGTCGGCGAAGGCCATCGGGGCGACGGTGTCGCCGGTGCGGGCTTTGACGCGCTTGGTTTGCTTGGCCATGTGCTTAGCCCTCCACGACGTTGAGGCCCATGGCGCGAGCCGAGCCTTCGATGATCTTGGTCGCGGCGTCCAGGTCGTTCGCGTTCAGATCCTTCATCTTCTTTTCGGCGATCTCACGCAGCTGGCTGCGCTTGATCTTGCCGGCCACTTCGCGGCCGGTCATCTTCGAGCCCGACGTGATCCCGGCGGCTTGCTTGATGTAGTGGGTCGCGGGCGGGGTCTTGGTGACGAAGGTGAAGCTCTTGTCCTGATAGACCGTGATCACGGTCGGCAGGGGCGTGCCCTTCACTTCCTTCTCCGTGCGCGCGTTGAACTCCTTGACGAAGCCCATGATGTTGACGCCGCGTTGACCCAGCGCCGGCCCGATCGGGGGCGAAGGCGTGGCGGTTCCCGCGGGCACCTGCAGCTTGATGTAGCCGAGAATTTTCTTGGCCATTGGTCTCTCCTATGGTGACCCGAAATCAATCGGGCCGGTGAGCCGTGGTCGTGGCATGGCTGCCTCCCACGGATTTGCGCGATTGCTCACGCCGCCCTGTTCAGAGCGAGGCGCGCGTTTAGCGGATAAGGGGCGGGAAAGCAAACCATGTCTCCTCCCCATTCCATGGGGAGGTGGCGCGGCGCGGCTTCGCGGCGTGACGGAGGGGGCCGAGCCGCTTTCACCCCTCCACCGCTTCGCGGTCCCCCTCCCCACTGCGTGGGGAGGAGACAGGACGTCAGCCCGCGTTCTTCTCGACCTGATTGTACTCGAGGTCCACCGGGGTGGGACGGCCGAAGATGGACACCGCGACCCGCAGTCGCGCCGCATCCTCGTCGACGCTCTCGACCTGGCCGTCGAAGCTGGCGAACGGACCGTCGATGACCTTGACGGTCTCGCCAATGTCGAAGCGGATCGTGGGCTTCGGACGCTCGACGCCCTCTTCCACGGCGCCGATGATGTTCTGGACCTCGCGCTCCGACACCGGCAGCGGCTTGGTGCCGCCGGCGGCGCCGAGGAAGCCGGTGACCTTCGGCGTGTTCTTGACCAGGTGGTAGGCGTCGTCCGTCATCTCCATCTTCACCAGCACATAGCCAGGGAAGAATTTGCGCTCGGAGTTCACTTTCCGGCCGCGGCGGATCTCGACCACGTCCTCGGTCGGCACCAGGATTTCAGAGAAACAGTCTTCCAGACCCTGCTGGCGCGCCTGATCGGTCAGGTGCTGCGCCACCTTCTTCTCGAAGTTCGAATAGGCGTGGACGATG
>NZ_DASWNO010000159.1:0-3139 GCF_036399195.1 Brevundimonas sp. | reverse complement strand
CGCCGGATCCCGTCCACGAGCGCGTACTTGTCGACGCCCTCTATCGGTTGTTCGCCGGCGGCGTAGACATCCGCCACGATCACCGCGTCGGCGTCGGAGAAGCAGGTCGAGAACTCCGGCATCAGATCGCGCAGGCGGGTGTAGCGGTGCGGCTGGACCACGGCGATGACCCGGCCCTCGGCGACCTGCCGCGCCGCCTTCAGCACGGCGGCGATCTCCACCGGGTGGTGGCCGTAGTCGTCCACGATCCTGACGCCGTTCACGACGCCGGTGGTGGTGAAGCGCCGCTTGACCCCGCCGAAGCCGGCGAGGCCCGCCTTGATCGCGTTGTCGGCGACATCGAGCTCGCGCGCCACGGCGATCGCGGCTAGCGCGTTGGAGACGTTGTGCCAGCCCGCCATCGGCAGATGCAGGCCTTCGATCCGGGTGGGCTCGTCCAGCGCCGCCAGCCCCCGCCCCTGGATCACCACGTCGAAGCGACAGCCGTCCGGCGCCATCTGACAGTTGTCGGCCCGCACCATGGCCTGAGGGTTGAGGCCGTAGGTGACCAGCCGGCGGTTGTCGATCGCGGCCACCAGGCGCTGCACCTCCGGGTGGTCAAGGCAGACGGCGGCGAAGCCGTAGAAGGGGATGTTCTCGACAAAGTCCACGAACGCCTTCCGCACGCCGTCGAAGTCGCCGTAGTGGTCCAGATGCTCGGGGTCGATGTTGGTGACGATCGCCACCGTGGACTTGAGGCGCAGGAAGCTGCCGTCGCTCTCGTCGGCCTCGACCACGATCCAGTCGCCGTCGCCGACCTTTGCGTTGGTGCCATAGGCGTTGATGATGCCGCCGTTGACGACGGTGGGGTCCAGCCCGCCCGCGTCGAGGATGGCCGCGACCATCGAGGTCGTGGTGGTCTTGCCGTGGGTGCCGCCCACCGCGATCGAGAACTGCAGCCGCATCAGCTCGGCCAGCATCTCGGCCCGGCGCACCAGCGGGATACGGCGCTCGCGGGCCACCATCATCTCGGGGTTCGTCGGCTTGACCGCGGTCGAATAGACCACCGCCGAGACGCCGTCGCCGATGTGGCCGGCGTCATGGCCGATGAAGATGCGCGCGCCCAGCCGTTCCAGCCGTTCCGTATTGGCGCTGGCCTTGGCGTCCGAGCCTTGGACCGAATAGCCGATCTTCAGCATAATCTCGGCGATGCCGCTCATGCCGATGCCGCCGATGCCCACGAAATGGACGGGGCCGAGGTCGAACGGGACGGGGCGAAGGCGAGCGATCATGCCAGCGGACTAGCAGGGGTTCTGGCGGAATGCATCACCCGGCTTGAGCGGGGCGGATGGTGATTGGTGGTTGGTGATTGGTGGATGATGCGGTCGCCGGTGGCGCCCTGGGTCCCGCGGTCAGAGAAGCCGCAACCACCAATCACCAAACGCCAACCACCTGGCCGCGCCGAGCGTCGAACTCCGGTCTCGCAAGCCTGCCGACCCTCAGTCCTCCGCGATGAAATCCTGCGCGAACTCGGGGGCGTCCTCCTCCCCCGGCAACAGGGGTTCGTCGTCGCCGTCCGCAGCCCGTGACGGATCCGGCACCTCGAAGCCGACCGGGATCGACAGGTCCAGCAGGCCCGCGGCCTTCATCTCCTGCACGCCCGGCAGGTCGTAGAGGCTGGACAGACTGAAATGCTCGAGGAAGCGGTCGGCCGTGGCGTAGGTGACGGGGCGGCCGGGCGTGCGGCGGCGGCCCTTCAGCTTCACGAACCCCATCTCCAGCAGCAGGTCCAGCGTGCCCTTCGACAGCGAGACGCCGCGCACGCTCTCGATCTCGGCGCGGGTGCAGGGCTGGTGGTAGGCGATGATGGCGAGGGTCTCGAGGGCGGCCTTGGACAGCCGACGCGGCTCCTCCCGCTCCTCGGTCATCAGGAAGCCGAGATCGGGCGCGGTGCGGAATCGCCAGCGGTCGGCCACGCATTCCAGCTCGACGCCGCGTCCGTGATAGCGATCCCGCAGCGCCGAGATGGCTCCACCGACATCGGCTCCTTCCGGCAGCCGGCGCGCGATCTCGGCGGCGGACAGCGGTCCGGCCGCGGCGAACAGGAGGGCCTCGACGCGGCGCTCGATCTCTCCGTGGTCGGGCGCGAACTGAATCACGATCCCGCCTCCGCTCCTCGAACCGTCATCCTCGGGCTTGACCCGAGGATCAGACCGTCCGTTGCGCGGTTGTGGAGATCTCGGCGAGGTTTCGGGGCCGTCTCGAAAGCACAGCCAGGAGCCGCCTCTGATCCTCGGGTCAAGCCCGAGGATGACGATGAGGAACCGGCGGCGAACCGACTCAAGGAACCAGCTCCAGCGGCTGACCCCTGCCCCGGCGCTTCAGATACAGTTCGGCGAAGGCCTCGGCCTGTCTCACGTTCATCGCCCCCTCCTTGACCAGCTCCAGACTGGCCGACAGGGTCGAGGCGGTAAAGCTGGCCTGTGTGGGGCCGTCGGCGGCGGCTCGGGTGGGCGCGACCTTGTCCAGCGGCGTCCATTGCTCCAGCCGGGGCAGCACATCGCGCAACCAGTCGCGAGCCGCCTCGAGCGCGAACGCCTCAACCCGCTGGCCGGGATTGTACTGGCGTTGACCCTCCCGGCGCCGCTGGGTGACATAGGCGGCCATCAGCTCGTACAGGCTCGCGTCGATGCGGTCGGAAGGGACGATCACGGTGGCCTCGGGGTCGCCGCGGGTGAAGACGTCGCGCTTCAGTTGAGGCCGGCTGGTGATCGCATCCACCGCCTTGCGCATCGCCTCCAGCTTCTGCAGCTGGAAGGCCAGGGCGGCGGCCATCTCCTCAGCCGGCGGCTCGTCCCCCGGCTTCTCAGTGCGCGGCAGGAGCAGGCGGGACTTGAGGTAGGCCAGCCACGAAGCCATCACCAGATAGTCCGCCGCGAGCGAGAAATTGCGGCGTCGGGCCTCGTGCACGAACGCCAGATACTGTTCCGCCAGTTTGGTGATCGACAGTTTCAGCAGATCGACCTTCTGCGTCCGCGCCAGCGCCAGCAGGACGTGCAGCGGCCCTTCGTAGCCCTCCAGATCGACGACGAAGGCCTCGTCAGGACGGGCCTGATCGGCGGCGCTGAAATCCAGATTCGGCTGGAAGGCGTCGGTCATC
>NZ_DASWNO010000158.1:0-25372 GCF_036399195.1 Brevundimonas sp. | reverse complement strand
CGAAGCCGGCGCGCACTTCGGCCACCAGACGCACCGGTGGAACCCGAAGATGGAGCGCTACATCTTCGGATCGCGCTCGAACATCCACATCATCGACCTGTCGCAGACGATGCCGCTGTTCCGCCAGGCTTTGGTGGCCGTGCGCGAAGTCGCCGCCAAGGGCGGTCGCGTCCTGTTCGTCGGCACCAAGCGCCAGGCCGCTGAGCCGGTCGCCGAGGCCGCCAAGCGCTGCGCCCAGTACTACATGAACAACCGCTGGCTCGGCGGCACCCTGACCAACTGGCGCACCGTGTCGGGCTCGATCGCCCGCCTGCGTGAGCTGGAAGGCCTGCTGGAGCGCGGCGGCGAAGGCCGCGTCAAGAAGGAACTGCTGACCCTCGAGCGCGAAAAGGAAAAGCTGGAGCTTTCCCTGGGCGGCATCAAGGACATGGGCTCCATTCCGGACATCATGTTCGTGATCGACACCAACAAGGAAGCGATCGCGATCCTCGAGGCCCGCAAGCTGAATATCCCGATCATCGCGATCCTGGACACCAACTCGGATCCGGACGGCATCACCTATCCGATCCCGGGCAACGATGACGCCGCGCGCGCCATCCAGACCTACTGCGACCTGATCGCCGACGCCGTCCTCGACGGTCTGGCCGCCGGCCAGGCGTCCTCGGGCGTGGATCTGGGCGCCGCCGTCAACCCGGACGAGCCCATGCTACGCGAAGCCAAGGCCCCCAAGGCCAAGGCTGAAGACGCCGCTCCGGCCGGCACGGAAGCCGTCGCCGACGAGATGATCGCCGCCGCTGAACCGGCGGCCGAGCCGGCCGTCGCCGACGAAGCCGCCCAGGCCGCGACCTCGGAAGCCAACGACGCCGTCGAAACCGAGCAGGCGACGGGCTGATCCAGCCCCGTCCGCTTTCGACGGCGAACTGAATATGCGGCCGGACTCACTGGAGTCCGGCCGTTCCCGCATACGAAGACCTCAAGGAGAACCACCCATGGCCGAGATCACCGCCGCCCTCGTGATGGAACTGCGCGCCAAGTCCGGCGTCGGCATGATGGACTGCAAGAAGGCGCTTCAGGAAACCGACGGCGACATCAACGCCGCGATCGACTGGCTGCGCGCCAAGGGCCTGTCCAAGGCCGCCAAGAAGGCCGACCGCGTCGCCGCGGAAGGTCTGGTCGCCGTCGCCTCGAAGGAAGTCGGAGCCGGTGAAGTCGGCGCCGCCATCGAGTTCAACGCCGAGACCGACTTCGTCGCCCGCAACGACCTGTTCCAGAACGCCGCCAAGAAGTTCGCCCAGCTGGGCCTCGAGCACGCCTCGGTCGAAGGCCTGCACGGCGCCGAGCTGGAAACCGGCAAGACGGTCCAGGACGAAGTGACCCAGCTGATCGCCACCGTCGGCGAGAACATGCAGCTGCGCCGCGCCGCCCGCCTGTCGGTCGACGAAGGCGTCGTCGCCTCCTACGTCCACAACGCGGTGTCGCCGGGTCTCGGCCGCATCGGCGTGCTGGTGGCCCTGCACGGCGGCGGCGACAAGACCGCCCTCCGCGAACTGGGCCGCAAGATCGCCATGCACGTCGCCGCGACCGCCCCGCTGTCGCTGAACACCGACGACCTCGACCCCGCCGCCATCGAGAAGGAACGTCAGGTCCTGACCGAAAAGGCCAAGGAAGAGGGCAAGCCCGAGAACATGATCGCCAAGATCGTCGAAGGGCAGATCAACAAGTTCCAGAAGGACGTGGTGCTGATCAAGCAGCCGTTCGTCATGAACCCCGACGTGACCATCGAACAGCTGGTCGCCGACACGGGCAAGGAACTGGGGGCCCCCGGCCTGCACCTCGCCGGATTCGTCCGCCTCGCGCTCGGCGAAGGCGTCGAGAAGGTGGAAGGCCCGGACTTCGCTTCCGAAGTCGCCTCGATGATGGGCGGCCAGTAGGGCCACATCTGACCGACCAACAAAGGGCGCCGGCGGCTTTGTCGCCGGCGCCTTTTTGCATGCTACCAAGCCGCCGGTCCCCTCTTGACCTTGACGGTGGGACGAGGCCTCATCGCCAGCCCTGACGCGGTTGTCCGGCGTCGGACCACATCCGGGGGATCCAACCATGCAACGCCTACTCGCGGCGGTCGCCGCCATCTGCATCGCCGCGCCGGCGGCCGCCCAGTCGGTCGACAGGGCCGCGATCAACGGCATCATCGATCAGGGTCTCAACCACAGCGAGGTCATGCCCACGGCGGCGCACCTGACCGACCGGATCGGCGGGCGGATGACCAACTCGCCGCAGATGCGCGAGGCCGAGCGGTGGACCCAGCAGCGTTTCCGCGACTGGGGCCTGTCCAATGTTCGGGCCGAGCCCTTCGAGTTCGGGCGCGGCTGGTCCATCGTCCGCTCCAGCGCCCGCATGACGGCGCCGCGGACCATGGACCTGCGGGGCATCCCGGTGGCGTGGACGCCTTCGACCAACGGCGTTGTCAGCGGCGAGGTGGTCGTCGCGCCGATCACCAGCCCCGGTCAGTTCGACGCCTGGCGCGGCAAGCTGCGCGGCAAGATCGTGATGATCACCCGGCCGGACACTGGCGGCGAGCCGACCGAGCCGGCCTTCCGCCGCTGGACCGATGAAGAGCTGGAGGAGCGAGCCGGCTACGTGCTGCCCCAGAACAATCCCGCGGCCGTGGAACGGGCGATGCGTTCAGGGCGCGCCGATTTCGCTCTGCGGCTTGATGCGTTTCTGGCGGAAGAGGGCGCTGTCGCCTGGGTGCGGAAGTCGATCCGCGAAGGCGGACTGCTGCACGGCGAAGGCTATACGTATCATGTCGGCCAGACCCCAAGGGTACCCGGGATGGAGCTGGCGGCCGAGGATTATCGCCGTCTGGCGCGCCTGACCCTCACCGATACCCCGCCGACCCTGGAACTGATGAGCGAGGTCCGGTTCCACGACGATGACGTCAACGCCTACAACGTGCTGGCTGACATCCCGGGGACGGATCGGTCAGGGGAATATGTGATGGCGGGCGCCCATCTGGACAGTTGGGTCGCCTCTGACGGGGCGGTCGACAACGCCGCCGGCAGCGCCGTGGTCATGGAGGCCGCGCGCATCCTGAAAGCCATGAACGTCCGGCCGAAGCGCACGATCAGGTTCGCCCTGTGGAGCGGGGAGGAGCAGGGCATCCTCGGCTCGCTCGCCTACGTCGACCGCCACCTCGCCACGCGCGCCCCGCTCAGCGACCCGGCCTTCGCCAATGCGCCGAACAGCCAGACATGGCGGGCTCGCTGGCCGATCCAGCCGCGCGCCGGCTACCGCGATCTGGTCGCCTACTTCAACCTCGACAACGGTTCGGGCAAGATTCGCGGCATAAACGCCGAGGGCAATATCGCGGCTGTTCCGATGTTCGAGCAGTGGCTTGAGCCGTTCGTCAGCATGGGCGCCTCGACCGTCTCCCTTCGGACGTCCGGCGGGACGGATCACGTCTACATGCAGACGGTGGGCGTGCCCGGGTACCAGTTCATCCAGGACCCGCTGGACTACGGCAGCCGCCTGCACCACACCTCCATCGACAGCTACGACCACCTGCGTCCGGATGATCTGCGCCAGGCGGCGGTCGTTCTGGCCAGCGTGCTGCTCAGCGCCGCCAACAGCGACGAACCGCTGCCGCGGATGCCGCTGCCCACGCGCCCGAACGCGACCGATCCATACGCGCCGCCGCCCGCGGACTGAGCGTCCCCAGAGTTGAAGGCCGGTGGGCGCGACACCCCGCCGGCCTTCTCGCGAGCGTCGACACCGTCTAAGGCATCCGCATGATCGGAAAGCTGAACCACGTCGGCGTCGCGACGCCGTCCATCGAGGCCAGCGTGGCCCTCTATCGCGACCTGCTGGGAGCCACGAAGGCGCACGAGGCCTTCGACCTTCCGGCTCAGGGCGTGCGGGTGTGCTTCATCGACCTGCCGAACAGCCAGATCGAGCTGATCGAACCATTGGGAGCGGACAGCCCGATCCACGGCTTTCTGGCCAAGAACCCGAAGGGCGGGCAGCACCACGTCTGTTTCGAGGTCGAGGACATCCTCGCCGCCCGCGACGGCCTACGGGCCAAGGGCGCAACCATCCTCGGCACGGGAGAACCGCGCATCGGGGCCCACGGGACGCCGATCCTGTTCGTCCACCCGAAGGACATGGGCGGCGTGCTGGTCGAGTTGATGGAAACGCCCAAGGCGGGAGCGCACTGATGCCCATAGGCCCCGTCACCATGTTCGCCATCTACATCGTCTGCTGGTGGGTGGTGCTGTTCACCGTCCTGCCGCTGGGGACGTCGCGCGAGACGCACGAACCGCCGACGGACGGCCGTCAATGGGGCGCGCCGGAGGCGCCGGACCTGAAGCGCAAATTCTTCACCACCACCTGGGTGTCCCTGATCCTGTGGGCAGGGGTGATGTTCCTCGTCTACATCGGCTGGATGCCGCTGCCCGACCTCGCGCCGCCGGTCTAGGCCGGTCGCCTGCATGATGGCCTAGCTTTCGCCACGCCGCACCGGCTACACCACAGACCCCACGCCTCCTCGCCGGATTCTGCCCATGCGCCTGTCGCGCTACTTCCTGCCCACCCTCAAGGAGGCGCCCTCGGACGCGCAGATCGTCTCGCACCAGCTGATGCTGCGCGCGGGGATGATCAGGCAGGAGGCCGCCGGCATCTACGCCTGGCTGCCGCTGGGCCTGCGCGTGCTGCGCAAGATCGAGACCATCGTGCGCGAGGAGCAGGAGCGGGCGGGGGCGGTCGAGTTGCTGATGCCGACGCTGCAGCTGGCCGACCTGTGGCGCGAGAGCGGCCGATATGACGCCTACGGCCCCGAGATGCTTCGCATCACGGACCGGCACGAGCGCGAACTGCTTTACGGGCCCACCAACGAAGAGATGATCACCGACATCTTCCGGGCCTATGTGAAATCCTACAAGTCGCTGCCGCTGAACCTCTTCCACATCCAGTGGAAGTTCCGCGACGAGCGCCGGCCGCGCTTCGGCGTGATGCGCGGCCGCGAGTTCCTGATGAAGGACGCCTACAGCTTCGACATCGACGAGGCCGCTGCGCGTCGCGCGTACAACCGTATGTTCGTGGCCTATCTGAACACCTTCGCCCGCATGGGGCTGAAGGCCGTGCCTATGCGCGCCGACACAGGCCCGATCGGCGGCGACCTCAGTCATGAGTTCATCGTGCTGGCGGACACCGGCGAGAGCCAGGTGTTCTGCGACCGCAAGCTGGTCGAGATGGCCGCCCCTGGCTCCGACGTGGACTGGAACGACCTGCAGGCCATCGTCGATGAACGCACCGGACTGTACGCGGCCACCGAAGAGATGCACGACGCGGCTCGCTTCGACAGCGAGACGCCCGAGGGCGACCGCCTGACGGCTCGCGGCATCGAGGTCGGCCACATCTTCTATTTCGGCACCAAGTATTCCGAGCCGATGAAGGCGAAGGTCCAGGGTCCCGACGGCAAGGACGCAAACGTCCACATGGGCAGCTACGGCGTCGGCGTCTCGCGTCTGATGGGCGCCATCATCGAGGCCGGGCACGACGAGGCGGGGATCATCTGGCCCGACGCCGTGGCCCCGTTCGACGTGGTGGTGATCAACCTCCGCGCCAACGACGAGGCATGCTCCGCCGCCTGCGAGGACGCGGTGGCGCGGTTGGAAGCGGCCGGCAAGGACGTGCTCTACGACGACACCGACGAGCGTCCCGGCGGCAAGTTCGCGACCGCCGACCTGATCGGGGTGCCCTGGCAGCTGACCATCGGGCCAAAAGGTCTGGCGAACGGCGTGGTCGAGCTGAAACGTCGGGCGACGGGCGAGAAGGTCTCGGTCCCGCTGCAGGACGCCCTGGCGAGGGTCTGCGGATGACGGACACCGTGGCGCCGAAGCCGACCAAGCCCGCAGGCCCGTTCTCCGCCTGGGAGTTCGAGCTTGCGCTCCGGTATCTGCGCGCGCGGCGCAAGGAGGGCGGCATCGCCCTGATCGCCATCATCTCCTACGTGGCCATCTCCCTCGCCGTCATGGCCCTGATCGTGGTGATGAGCATTATGGCCGGGTTCAGGTCCGAGCTGCTCAGCCGGATGCTGTCCTTCAACGGCCATATGTACGTTCAGGGTCAGGTGCTCAGCGATCCGAACCGCGACGCCATGGTTGCGCGTCTTCAGAAGACTCCCGGCGTGGTCAGCGTCACCCCGGTGACCGAAAACCAGAGCCTCGTCCGCGCCGCGGGTCAGACGACGGGCGCCATCGTGCGCGGCATCAGCGCGCGGGACCTGGAGTCCATGGCCTATGTCTCGGAAAGCCTGAGCCCGGAGGCCCGCCGCACCTTCGGTCAAGGGCCCTACGGCGGCGACAATATCCTGATCGGCGAGGCGCTGGCGCAGGGGATGGGACTGCAGATCGGCGATCCGATCACCCTGTATTCGCCCACCGGCGCTGACAGCGCGTTCGGCAATCTCGGCGGGCTGGAGAAGACCTACCGGGTGGGCGGGACCTTCACTTCGGGCGCCGCTGATTTCGACCGCGCCTACATCTTCATGCCGCTGGAGCAGGCGCAGCTGTTCTTCGGCAAGGAGGGTGTCTGGGACGTGGTCGAGATGAAGGTGCGCGAGCCGGACCGCGTGGGCGATCTGGTCACCCCCGTGCGGGAGGCCGCCGGCCCCGGCGCGATCGTCAGCGACTGGCGCGACCGTCTGGCCGCATTCTGGGGCGCGCTGAAGGTCGAGCGGGTGGCCATGAGCATCATTCTCGGGCTGGTCGTGGCCATCGCCGCCCTGAACATCATCTCCGGCATCGTCATGCTGGTGAAGAACAAGACGCGTGACGTGGCCATCCTGCGCACCGTCGGCGCCAGCCAGATGTCGATGCTGCGCGTGTTCTTCGTCGCCGGCGCCGCCATCGGCGTGGCGGGAACGGCGACGGGGCTGTTCCTCGGCCTGGTCTTCTGCCTCAACATCGCCGCCATCCAGCACTTCCTGGAGGCGCTGCTGGGCGTTCAGCTGTTCAACGCCGACGTCTATATGCTCGACGCCATCCCGGCCCTGGTCGATCCGGTCGACGTGTTCTGGGTCGCCGTCTGGTCGCTGTTCATGAGCTGCGTCGCCAGCCTGCTGCCCTCGTGGCGGGCGGCCAAGATGGATCCGGTCGAGGCGCTTCGCTATGAGTAGTCCGGTCCTGTCAGTCCGCGGCCTCAGCCGCACCTATGAAACCGGCAGCGGCGGCCTGACCGTGCTGAAGGGGGTCGACCTGGACGTCATGCCCGGCGAAGTCGTCGGCCTGATCGGTCCGTCAGGTTCGGGCAAGTCCTCGCTGCTGCACGCCGCCGGCCTGCTGGAGCGCCCCACGTCGGGCGAGATCCGCATCGATGGTCAGGACGTCGGAGCCCTCGACGAGCGCGCCCGCACCCATCTGCGCCTCGACCGGATTGGCTTCGTCTACCAGTTCCACCACCTGCTGGCCGAGTTCGACGCGCGCGACAACGTCGCCCTACCGCTGCGAATCGCGGGGGTCGCCAAGCCCGAGGCTCGCGCCCGCGCCGCCGAGGTTCTGACCGCCTTGGGCCTGGGCGAACGCCTGACCCACCAGCCGGCCCAGATGTCGGGGGGCGAGCAGCAGCGTGTCGCCGTCGCCCGCGCGCTCGCCAACCGGCCGCGCCTGCTGCTGGCCGACGAGCCGACCGGCAACCTCGATCCCGCCACCAGCCAGACCGTGTTCGAGGCCCTGCATCGGCTGGTCAAGGACACGGGCGTCGCCGCCCTGATCGCCACCCACAACATGGAGCTGGCGGGCCACATGGACCGGGTCTTCGCGTTGAAGGACGGCCATCTGGAAGAGCGCCCGGCGGAAAGCCACGCCTACTAAACGGCGGGTGCGCCGGCCCCGACCGGGGCCGGTCGCTTATCCGCTACTTCTTGCCCGGCGGCGTGGTGAAGGGCGAGCTGCCCGCCGACACGGCGGGCTTGGGCTTCTCAGCCTTGGGTTTGCGGACTTCCTTGTTGCTCTTGACTTGGCCCTTGGCCATGGCGGTTCTCCTGCAACGCCTGTCGCCGAAAGGGCGGAGGGTTCGACGTGATCCTACAGGCTTGTGGCGGGCAGGGCAGTCAAATGCGCTTGACCGGAACAAACCCGCAACATAGAACATTACAGGAACCGTTGAACGGAGAGGAATGATGGCGCGTCTGGTGCGGGATGGACTGTCGTTGGCGTCGTGCGGAGGGTTCGTCTGGATGATCTGGCAAGCGGCCCTGCTGACCGGAGCCGCCTGAGATTCTCAGCGCGCTCCTTGGCTGAGACCATCCGGCTCCACTTGTCCACTGCTCCGACCCGTCCTCCACGGTGACGGACAAACCGGCTCTGGCCCCCGAATCGGCTGCGGGCGATAGGCTGTGAGCACGAGACCCTCCTGTGAGAGGTTGAGCGGAGCGAACGGATGGCGGACGGCGCAGGCGGACATCAGGGCTTCATCCACCTTCGCGTCCGCTCGGCCTATTCGCTGCTGGAGGGCGCGATCAAGGCAGGCAAGGTTCCCAGCCTCGCCGCCGACGCGGGGATGCCGGCCGTGGGGGTCGCCGACCGCGCCAACCTGTTCGGCGCGCTGGAGTTCAGCGAGGCGGCCAAGGGCGCGGGGGTTCAGCCCCTCATCGCCTGCACCCTGCCGGTCACCGGCATCGGCGGCAAGATCGCCGAACGCTGGGCCAAGGTCCCGACCGTCGTCCTGCTGGTTCAGAACGAGGCCGGGTGGCTGAACCTCTCGGCTCTGTCGTCCTCCGCCTATCTCGACGCCGGCGCGATGGACGAGCCCAGCGTGCCGTGGAGCATGATCGCCGAGCGGTCGGAAGGGCTGATCCTGTTGTCGGGCGGACCCGATGGCCCCGTCGACCCCCTGTTCGTCCAGGGCAAGCCGGGCGAGGCCGCCACGGCGCTCACAGAGATGGCGCGGGTGTTCGGCGACCGCTTCTACGTCGAACTTCAACGCCACGGGCTGGCTAGCGAGGCCCAGGCGGAGCGGGGGCTGGTCGAGTGGGCCTACGCCCACGACGCGCCGCTGGTCGCCACCAACGACGTCCACTACGCCAAGGCCGCGCAGGCGCGCTCGCACGACGCCCTGCTGTGCATCGCGGACGGAGCCTTCACCGGGCAGGAAGACCGTCGCCGGATCACCGGCCAGCACTGGTTCAAGCCCGCGGCGGCGATGCGCGAGCTGTTCGCCGACCTGCCTGAAGCCTGCGACGCCACCATCGAGATCGCCCGCCGCTGCGCCTTTCTCGCTCCGACCCGCGCCCCGATCCTGCCGCGGTTCGAGGCGGGCGCCGGCCGGTCGGAGCCTGACGAACTGATGCATCAGGCGCGCGAGGGGCTGAAAGCGCGCCTGCTTCAGGTCACGCCCGCCGCGCCGGAACAGGAGTACTGGACCCGCCTTGAATGGGAGGTCGGGATCATCCAGCAGATGGGCTTCCCCGGCTATTTTCTGATCGTGTCGGACTTCATCAAATGGGCGAAGTCGCACGGGATTCCGGTGGGGCCGGGGCGGGGCTCCGGCGCCGGATCGCTGGTCGCCTGGGCGCTGACCATCACCGATCTGGATCCGCTGCGCTTCGGCCTGCTGTTCGAGCGCTTCCTGAACCCCGAGCGGGTCTCCATGCCCGACTTCGACATCGACTTCTGCCAGGAGCGGCGGGAAGAGGTGATCGACTATGTGCAGGAGCGCTACGGCAAGGACCGCGTCGCCCAGATCATCACCTTCGGCACGCTTCAGGCCCGGGCCGTCCTGCGCGACGTCGGGCGGGTGCTGCAGATGCCGCTGGGTCAGGTGGACCGCCTCGCCAAGATGGTCCCCGCCAACCCCGCCAATCCGGTGACGCTCGCGCAGGCCATCGAGCTGGAGCCGCGCCTGCGCGAGGCGCGCGACAACGAAAAGGCCGTGGCGACCCTGCTGGAGACGGCCCTGGAGCTGGAGGGCCTGTATCGCAACGCCTCGACCCACGCCGCCGGCATCGTCATCGGCGACCGGCCGCTGATCGAACTGGCCCCGCTGTATCAGGACCCGCGCTCGACCATCCCCGCCAGCCAGTTCAACATGAAATGGGTCGAGGCGGCCGGTCTGGTGAAGTTCGACTTCCTCGGCCTCAAGACCCTGACCGTGCTGGACCGCGCCCGCCAGTATCTGGAGCGGCGCGGCGCCGCGCAGGACTGGAACGGCCTGCCGCTGGACGATCCGAAAACCTACGAGCTGATGGCCTCGGGCCAAACCGTCGGCGTGTTCCAGCTGGAATCGCAAGGCATGCGCGACACCCTGCGCAAGATGCGATGCGGCTCGATCGAGGAGATCACCGCCCTGATCTCCCTCTATCGGCCCGGGCCGATGGAGATGATCGACACCTACATCGACCGCAAGTTCGGTCGGCAGGAGGTCGATTACCTGCACCCGTCGCTGACCGAGGTGCTGACCGAGACCTACGGCGTCATCATTTATCAGGAACAGGTGATGAAGATCGCCCAGGTCCTGGCCGGGTACTCTCTCGGCGAGGCCGACCTTCTCCGCCGAGCGATGGGCAAGAAGAAGAAGGAGGAGATGGACGAACAGCGGGCACGCTTCATCAAGGGAGCGTCCGAAAAGGGGGTGTCGGAAGAGCAGTCCGGCGGCATCTTCGATCTGGTCGCCAAGTTCGCCGGATACGGTTTCAACAAGTCCCACGCCGCGGCCTATGCCCTGATCAGCTTCCAGACAGGCTGGCTGAAGGCCAATCATCCGGTTGAGTTCATGGCCGCGTCCATGTCGCTCGATCTAAGCAATACCGACAAACTGGCTGTCTTCTATCAGGATTGTCGTCGCTTCGAGGTGCCGGTGAAGGCGCCCGACGTGAATCGCTCGTCGGCCGATTTCGACGTGTCCTGGGAAGACGGGCAGGGGGCCGTGCTCTACGCCCTCGGCGCCATCCGCAACGTCGGGCTGGAGGCGATGAAGCATCTGGTCGAGGTGCGCGAGACCGGCGGACGCTTCACCGACATTTTCGACTTCCTCGAGCGAGTGGATCCGCGCTGCGTGAACAAACGGGCGCTGGAGAACCTGGCGCGCGCCGGCGCTTTCGACAGCTTCCACACCAACCGCCGGCAGCTGTTCGAACAGGCCGACACCCTGATGGCCTATTGCCAGAGCGTGGCGGCGGAGCGGGCCTCTGCCCAGGTCTCCCTGTTCGGAGGCGATCAGGCCGGCGCCGCCCGGCCGCGCTTGAAGCCGGTGGAGCCGTGGATCGGGCCCGAGAAGCTGGATCAGGAGCTGGCGGCGGTCGGCTTCTACCTGTCCGGCCACCCGCTCGAGGACATGGCGCCGGCGCTGAAGCGCAAGCGCGTCACCTTCGTCGCCGAGGCCACGGCCCTGGCTGAGACCGGCCATGAAGCCTTCCTGATGGCCGGAGTGGTGCGGCGCCGGCAGGAGCGGGCCAGCGCAAAATCCGGCGAAAAGTTCGCCTTCGTCACCTTCTCCGATCCGACCGGCGAGTTCGAATGCCTGTTCCCGCCTGAGCAACTGCGCAAATGCCGCGAGGTGCTGGAGGTCGGGGCGTCGGTCATGCTCCGCATTCGGGCAAAGTCGGCGGACGGAGAGGTCCGCTTCTTCGGCGACGACGCCAGCCGGCTGGACACGTTGATCGACGACGGCGCCATGGGCCTGCGCATTCATGTCTCTGCCAAAACCGCGGACGCCGAGGCCCTGCGGGCGCGGCTGGACCGGGCGAAGGCAAATGGAAAGGGCGGCGAGGTTTCGCTCATCGCTTCGCTGGACGGCCGCCGCGAGGTCGAGCTGAAACTGCCTGGCCGCTACAGACTGGACGGCGCCCTGCGCGGCGCCCTGAAATCCGCGCCCGGCGTGGTTCTGCTGGAGGATGCATGATGGCTGACAAACCGACCCACCAAGGCGCCTGCGCCTGCGGCGCCGTGGCCTATGAGGTCGACACCGATCTCGAGGGGTTGATCGAGTGCAACTGCTCGCATTGCTACCCCAAGGGCTTCGTCCTCGCCTTCGTCGCGCCGGACGCGTTCCGCCTGAAGAAGGACGGGCCGCAGACGGAATACACCTTCAACACGCACAAGATCCGTCATCTGTTCTGCGACACCTG
Source organism: Brevundimonas sp. (assembly GCF_036399195.1). Taxonomy (GTDB): domain Bacteria; phylum Pseudomonadota; class Alphaproteobacteria; order Caulobacterales; family Caulobacteraceae; genus Brevundimonas. The sequence continues at coordinate 13,251 of NZ_DASWNO010000158.1, read as the reverse complement.
CGGCGTTCAGGCCTTCGCCCTCGGCGAGACGGCGGATGGTTCGAAGATGGTCGCGGTGAACGTGCGGACGCTGACGGACATCGAGCCGTTCAGCTGGACGGCGCAGAGGGTGGACGGGCGCAGCTTCTAGGCCGCGTCGGAGCTCTCTTTCCATCGTCCTTCAGGGGCCGCGCAGCGGAACCGGGAACCCAGGGGACCGAGCTGAGGTCGTACGCGCGGCACGCGACTGCGCCAGACACCTGGATTCCGGGTTCCAGCCCGGCTGCGCCGGCCCAGCCCCGGAAGGACGAAGTAGAGCAGGGGCTGGACCCTACGCGGCGTCCGTCACCGCATAGGCCATGATCCCGGTCGCTACCGCGAGGTTCAGGCTGTCGGCGCGGCCCCGCATGGGGATCTTGACGTTGACGTCGCAGGCGGCGGCCAAGGCGTCGGTCAGGCCTGCCTGCTCATTGCCCATCAGGATCAGGGCCGGGTGCTGGATCGCCGCCTCACGATAGCCGACGGCGGCGTCCAGCCGGGTGCCGACGACGCTGCCGGGCCAGCTCTGACGCCACGCCAGGAATTCGGCCGCGGTCGCGCGCGCGATCGCCACGGCGAAGACCGAACCCATGGTCGCCCGCACCGCCTCGACCGAATAGGGGTCTACGCAGTCGCCGATCAGGATCACCCCGCCGCAGCCGGCTGAGTCCGCCGTGCGGATGATGGTCCCGAGGTTGCCCGGATCCCGCACCCGTTCCAGCGCCACCCAGGCCGGGGCGGACTGAGGCGCGATCGAGGTCAGCGGCGTATAGACCTGCTCGAACACGCCCAGCACGGTCTGTGGATTGTCGCGGCGGCTGATCTTTTCGAGGATGGCGTGGGTCACGGCGACCACCTCGCCGCCGGCCTCGCGCGTCGCCGCGCGGGCGCGGTCGAGGATGGGGTGAGGGCGGGCGTCCTCGCCGATCAGCAGCAGGCGCGGCGCCCGGTTCTGGTCCAGCGCCTCGCCGATGAACTTGAGCCCTTCGGCCAGAAAGCGGCCCGTCGCCTCGCGCTCCTTGCGCATATGCAGGGCGCGCACGGCCTTGACCGTGTCATTGGTCAGGGAGGTGATCAGCCGGTCGGTCATGCCGACCATCGCGCGAAGAAGCTCAGGCCGATGGCGCGGCCGTCGGGGCCGTCCTCCGCGAGCGCCAGTTCGCCCCAGTCGATGACGCCGCCTCGGTCGTGTGTCGCCTCGGCCATCAGATGCGCCAGCGACAGGCCCGAGATCCGGGCGGCGTAGGCGTTCAGCAGCAGGAAGGAGGCCTCGTCGGACAGGAGGGCGGCGCAGTCCTTCAGCAGGGCCGGAAGGTCCTCGAACAGCCGCCAGACCTCGCCCGTCGGCCCCCGCCCGTATTTCGGCGGATCGAGGATGATCCCGTCGTATTTTGACCCTCTCCGAACCTCGCGAGCCGCATATTTGCGTGCGTCCTCAACGATCCAGCGCACGGGCTTCTCCCCCATCCCGGACAGCTCGGCGTTCTCGCGCGCCCAGGCCACCGACTTCTTTGAGGCGTCGACGTGAGTGACCTCGGCCCCGGCGGCGGCGCAGGCGAGGCTGGCGACGCCGGTGTAGCCGAACAGGTTCAGGACCCTGGGCCGCTTCAGCCGGCGAATACGGCCGTCCAGCCAGTCCCAGTTCGCCGCCTGCTCGGGGAAGAAGGCGAGATGCCGAAACGGCGTGAACCGGCTGGTGAACCGCACCTCGCGCCAGGCCAACGGAAACGTCTCGATGGGAGTGCCGGCGAAGCGCCAGCGCCCGCTTTCATCCTCGTCGGTCGGATCGAAGACCGCGTCCGCCGCGTCGAACGCCGAGGCGTCTCGCGGCGACCAGAAGCACTGCGGCTCGGGCCGGACGACGGTATAGGGCCCGTACCGCTCCAACTTGCGCCCGTCGCCGCTGTCCAGCAGGGCGTAGTCCGCCCATGCGCGGGTGATCAGGGTCTCAGGCGACGGGTTCAGGCGCGGCGGCATGGAGGGCTGATAGGCGGACACGGGCCGCCGCGTCCAGCCTCTCCTGCGCGGGCGCGAGCCGCGGCGCGAGCGCGGCCTCCGGCAGGTCCGGCCGGTGGCGGGTCTTGTCCCACTGGAACGGACACCGCGCGAGGCGCCAGACCGCGTGCCCGAAGGCCAGGCTCAAAAGCCCCCAGTAGAGCGGGGCCGTCGCCATGTCCCAAGGCCCGTACGGAACACCCGCGCGACGCGCGCCGATGAAGCACGACAGCCAGGCGGAGGCGGCGCCGAGCACCATGACGGCGGCGGCGAGCGCGGGAACCTCGGGCGGGAGCCCGGCGACGAGCGCGACCAGAACCGTGGCCGTCAGCCAGGCCGTCGCCGGGCCATGCAGCGCCGCGGACGCCAGCCCCGCTCCAATCGTCAGGATCAGGGCGGCCGCGCCGCGACCTCCGAGCCGCCAGGGCCGGCGGGTGTGAGCGCCCCATGTCTGCATATAGCCCTTCAGCCACCGGGTCCGCTGCGGCAGCCAGTTGTCAAGCTCGCCGGGCGGGCTCTCGATCGTCGGACGGCGCATTACGCCGCTCCGCCAACCGTCTTGCCACAGCCGGAAGCCCAGATCAGCGTCTTCGGTGACATTCCAGGCATCCCAACCGCCGGTCGCCCGCAGCGCATCCGTGCGGAAGTGGTTGCTGGTGCCTCCGAGCGGGAAGGGGAGGCCGAGCCGCGCCATTCCCGGCACGCCCACCTCGAACAGGCTGGCGTATTCGGCGGCGAACTGTCGGTCCAGGAATGAGGATCGTCGCGGCCGTATCCGCAGCGGCGCCTGCAGGCAGGCCAGGCGGCCCGTTGTGTCGGCCGCGAACCGCGCCGCCGCTTCCCGAAGTTGCCGCGGGTGCGGCTCATCCTCGGCGTCATAAACGGCCAGCAGGTCTCCGGCGGCGTGAGCAAGACCAAAGTTCAGCGCGCGCGGCTTGGTTTGCGGCTTTCCGGGCGGGATGACGACAATGTCCAGCCAGGGCGGACGGTCCGTAGTCAACGTCGCCGCCAATGTGGCGTGGTCGTGCGCCTCAAGCAGCAACAGGCCTTGGAGTCTGTCCGGCGGATAGTCGATCCGGGCCAGCCGGCCGATCAACTGCCCGACAACCTCCGCCTCGTCATGAAGGGCGATCAAGAGCGTGTAGCTTGGCCAGACGGGGGGCGGCGCCGGTTCCGGAGGAGGCGCGGCGCTCGCGACGATCAACAGCGTTCGCCACAGGGCGACCGTCAGGAAACCAGCCGCGCCGACGACGATGAGGAACGCAGCGAGCCGGTCCGGGTCGAGAAGCAGAACGGTCCCGGCCGCCGCCGCCGCCCCTCCACCGACCACGAGCTGAAACGGCGCCATGGTTCTCAAGGCGGCGCTCCGGGCGAGCGACAGCTCGTTCGGGGTTGAAACCCACCCGCTTTCACCCGGTTCTTTGGTGCCGCCCCGTCCCACCACTTAAAGTTATATTAACGATTCGCGCCCGGCAAGCCGTTGGCGGTTTGAGCGGTTAGCGGCTATGCAGGACCGAGGATGGGAGCGCCCTTTTGACCGCCGAAACACTCCAGCCGCGTTCCCGCAGAAAGCCAAAGGGGGAGGGCCATGCGCGCCGCGCGGAGATACTGGCCGCGGCCGAGCGGATCTTCGTCGAGCACGGCTATGAAGGCGCGACGATCCGCAAGATCGCCGACGAAGTCGGCCTGTCCTCGACCGCGCTCTACATGCATTTCGCCGAAAAGAGCGAGATCCTGCATGAAATCTGCAGCCGCGCCTTCGCCTCACTTCTCGAAGCCAACGAGACAGTAAGCTGCGAGCCGGGCGGGCCGGAGGCCCGTTTGAGGCTGATGCTCCGCGCCTACATCGACTTCGGGTTCAAGAACCCGAACGCTTACAGGCTCGCCTATATGACGCGCCCGATTGAGCTGCGCGAGGGCGCCCAGTCCGCGGCACGCGAACTTGGCCATGAACTGTACCGGTCGTTCGAGAGGGTCGTGGAAGAGCTGGAAGTCGCCGGCCGACTGCGCGGCGACGCGCGAACGACGGCTCAGGCGATGTGGGCGGGCGCGCACGGCGTGGTCTCGCTGATGATAACCAAACCTTATTTCGAGTGGGCGCCCCGCGAGGCGCTAGCGACGGCCGCGATCGAGGGGCTGCTGGGCGGGCTGCTCAATCCATGAGACGCGGCGCGGCCTTGTTGGCCGCCGCGATCCTGACCACGTCCGGCGCCGCCGAGGCGCGACCGTTGCGCGTCATGGCGCTGGATCAATGCGCCGACCAGTATGTGCTCGCGCTCGCGCCGGAGGCCGCCCTGGCGCTGTCGCCGCGCGCGGACGACCCTGACGCATGGCTCCGCGCGGAGGCGTTCCGGCATCGCCGAATTCGGCCCTCGCTCGAGGCCGCGATGGCCTTTCGACCAGACGTGGTCGTCCGATACTGGGGCGGGGAGCCGCGTCTGCTGCGCCGGCTCGAGGCCGACGGCGTGCGGGTCCTGACCATCGAGGACGCGCGGGATTTCGCGGGAGTCAGAGACAACATCGCGACAGTCGCCGCCGGGCTGGGGGCGTCGGAGCGCGGCGGGGCGCTGATCTCCCGCATGGATGAGACCCTGCAGCGCGCAGGGTCGGGGGTTGAAGGCGAGAAGCGACCATCCGCCCTGTACCTGACCGCCGGGGGCTTCACGACCGGCAGGGACACCCTGATCGACGCGATCCTGTCGGCCGCCGGTTTCGTGAACGCGGTGCGCGACGCCTCCTTCGCGCCGGTCAGCGTGGAGCGAATGGTCCTGCGGCCGCCGGTCAGGTTCGTGCTGGGCTTCTTCGATCAGGTCCGGAGCGACTGGCGCGGAGCCGGGCGGCATCCGGCGCTGCGCCGCATCGCCCGCGGACGCGTGGCGGCGCATCTGCCCGCCGCCGCGCTGACCTGCCCCGGCTGGTTCGCCGCCGACGCCGCCGCCATGCTCAGGATGGGCCGGTGAGGTCGCGGCCCTCCCGGCTGACGCTCGGACTGATCGCGGCGGTTCTGGCCGCAGCGGTGGCGGGTGTTCTGTTGGGCGAGACCCTGTTCAGTCCCGAGCAGTGGCGCCGGGCGTTCGCGGATCCGGGCTCCGGGCCGGGCGAGGTGCTGTGGCAGGTCCGGGCGCCGCGAACGGTTACAGCCCTGCTTGTGGGGGCCGCGCTGGGACTGGCTGGGGCGGTCATGCAGGGCCTGCTGCGCAACCCGCTGGCCGACCCCGGCGTGCTCGGCGTCTCCGCCGTCGCCGCCCTGGCCGCGGCGGGCGCGATCGTGTTGGGCGCGGCGGCCGTTCCGGGAGCCGTGGAGGCCGCCGCGCTGGCCGGGGGCGGACTGGCGGGCCTCCTGCTGATGCTGTTTTCAGCGCGGGTCAGGTCGCCGGAGGCGCTCATTCTGTTCGGTGTGGCGCTGTCGAGCTTCGCCGGCGCGGCGACGGCGCTGATCTTCAACCTGTCGCCGTCGCCCATCGCCACCGCCGAGGTGATGAACTGGCTGCTCGGCTCGGTCCAGAACCGCAGTTGGGTCGATGTCGCCTGGGTCGCGCCTGCATTTCTGGTTGCGGCGGCTTTGGCGGCGGCGGCCTCGCCCGGCCTGCGGATGCTAAGCCTCGGCGAAGAGACCGCGCGCGTTTCCGGTCTGCCCATGGGGCGGCTCAGGATCATGGCTTTGCTGGCCACCGCTGTGGCCACCGGGGCGGCGGTGGCGGTGGCGGGCGTGATCGGCTTCGTCGGCCTGGCCGCCCCGCATCTGGTCCGTGCGGCGGTTCGGGGCGATCCCGGGCGGCTGCTGCTGCCGTCGTCCCTGGCGGGCGCTCTCATGCTCGCAATGGCCGACCTGCTGACGCGGGTGACGCCGACCGATCAGGAGCTGAAGCTCGGCGTGTTCACCGCCCTGGTCGGAGCGCCGCTGTTCGCCATGATCGCATGGCGGGCCGCGCGGGAGTGGCGGCTGTGAAAGGACTGGAGCTGATCCGCGCCACGGCCGTCCTGGACGGCAGGACGGTGCTCGAGGACGTCAGCTTGTCGGTCGCGCCGGGCCAGCTGGTCGCGGTCGTCGGCCCGAACGGCGCCGGCAAATCGAGCGCCATCCGATCCCTCGCGGGGCTGCTGCCGCTATCGAAGGGCGAGGCTCGGCTGGACGGCGAGAATGTCGGCCGCCTTTCGCATCGGGCGCGCGCGGAACGGGTCGCCTACCTGCCGCAGGAGCGGCGGATCGCCTGGAACCTTCCGGCCGTCGAGGTGGCGGCCTTGGGGGCGCCCTTCCTGACCGGTCCTGACGCGCGCGCGAGGGCGCTTGCCGCGCTCCGGGAAGTGGAGGCCGGCGAACTGGCGGACCGCGGCGTGGCGGAGATGTCGGGGGGCGAGCGGGCGCGAGTTTTGCTGGCGCGGGCCCTGGCGACGGAGGCCAGGTCCTTGTTGGTGGACGAGCCCATCGCCGGGCTGGATCCGGACGCCCAGCTGCTGGTGCTGGAGCGGCTTCGCGCGCGCGCTCGGGCTGGCCAGGCGGTGCTGCTGAGCCTGCACGACCTGACCTTGGCGGCGCGGTTCGCCGATCGCGTGATCGTGCTGCACGCGGGTCGCGTCGTCGCCGACGACGCGGCGCTCGTCGCGCTCTCCCCGGCGGTCATGACCAGGGTGTTCGGTTTGACCGCCGCATGGATCGAGGGGCCCGACGGCCCGCTGCTGGCGGCCGGACGGCTTCAGTCAGGCGAGTAGGGCGTCGGTCCGGAGTCGGTTTCCGGCTCGTACTGGGCATAGGGCGCCGGACCCGCGGGCGTGCCCCGACGAAGGTCGGCCGACAGCGTCAGGGGCGCCGTCCCACCATTGAGGCGGGCGCGATACACCTGCATGTTCTCCATCACCCGCATCATGTAGTTCCGCGTCTCGGTGAACGGGGCGCATTCGATGAAGTCGACGGGATCCACGCCGGCGGCGCGCGGATCGCCGCACCGCGCGATCCACTGGGGCGGCCGGGCGGGGCCGGCGTTGTAGCCGACGGTCGTCAGCAGCATCGAGCCGCCGAACCGACGGGTTAGGTCGCCGAGGTGATAGCTGCCCAGCGTCATGTTGTAGTCGGCGTCCCACAGCCGCTCGGCCGAGAACGGCATTCCAAGCTGGCGGGCGACGATGGCGCCTGTCGACGGGAGGAACTGCATCATGCCCCTCGCGTCGGCCCCCGACCGGGCACGCGGATCGAAGCTGGATTCCTGACGGGTGATGGCCAGGGTGAACTCGAGCGGCGCGGCTCCGCTGACCTGCGGCGGGATGCGAATGGGATACTGTCGCTCGGGCATCAGGAAGCCCCGCTGGCTGGCGGCGCGCCCCACCATCATGGCGGTGAAATCCTCGCCGTAGCCGCGCGAGAGATCCATCAGCAGCGCCAGCTGCGCCGGCCCCGGGAGATCGTCGTCGAGCTGGTAGGCGAACACCCGGAACAGGCTGGCCTCGCCGGTCTCGCCGAGGATGCGCAGCGCGCGCACGACCTCGTTGCTTTCGAAGGCGGATTGGTCCGCCGCGGTCGGCGCCGGGTCGCCAGGCAGGGAGATAGACGTCTGGCCGGCCTTTTCCGCCGCCAGCTGGCCATAGAAGGTCTGAATGTGCTGGCCGCCGGTGCGATAGAATTCGACCGCTTGCGGCGTGTTCCCCTGAGCCTCGGCGGCGCGTCCCAGCCAGTACAGGGCGCGGCCCTGGGTGATCGGGGTGGAGGACGACTGGCGCAGGATCTCGAAATGGCGCGCGGCGCGAGCCGGGTCGTTCAGCTTGGTCAGGGCCACCCAGCCGGCGAAGAACTCTGCGTCCACCTTGCGCTCGCCCGAGGGGAAGCCATGCCCGGCCATGGCGTCGTACGCCGCCTGCCAGTTGCGGCGCTGGAGCGCGTCGAGGAAATAGTTGCGGCGCTCGCTCCAGAGCGTGTTCTGGCCTTCGGTGTGCGTTGGAGCCGCGGGCAGGGCGCTCAGCAGCGAAAAGCCTTCTGACTGCCGAGTCTGCGAGCGAAGAATGCGGACGCGTTCCAGCACCACGGCCGGATCCATGGCCTGCGACGGGCTCAGGCCCGCGACGACGGCGTCCGGACTGTAGGCGGTGCGCAGCGCCATGACGGCTTCGGCGACCGCGCGGCGCCCGGGCGAAGCGCGCTGGACCATGGCTCGCGTCGCCGGCCCATGCGGCCCGAGCAGCAGCACGCCGAGCCGCGCGTCGTGATCGTCCTGGCTCAGCCAGCCGCCCCAGCGGTTCATGATGCGGGTCTGGTAGGCGTCGTCGAAGGAGCGCAGGCGCCACCACTCGGTGATCAGCCGCCGGGCCTCGTCTCCGCGGCCGCGCTGCTCCAGCGCGTTCGCAAGGGCGATGGCCCCTTGGACGGAGACCGGCGTCCCTTCGCCGAAGAAGCCGAGCGCCACGTCGGGCCCGGCGTTGGCCAAATCGAGCGCGCGCTCCGCGGCCGCCCGTCGGCTTTCGGCGCGCGGCCAGCCCGTGAAGGCGCTCTGGGCGACCGAGAGATCGCTCCAGGGCAGTTGCTCCGCCGAGGTGTCCAGCAGCGCCCATTCCACCAGCTTGCGTGCGGCAGGATCGCCGATCTGGCCGGCCGCGTTTCGGGCGCCGATGACGTCGCGCGCGCGGGCGGCCGCCAGACCCTGGCGGAACAGCACCGCGTCGCTGTCGCTGAGCACCCGTGCCTGATTGTTGACTGGCCCGTTGACCGGGACTGACGACGCCGCGCTGTAGGGCCGCTCCTGCGGAACCGGGGGCTGTTCGGACGCTGAGGAAAGCAGGGCCAGGGCGGCGGTCAGGCTTGCGGCGATCATTACGTGTCCGAACTCCATGTCACGCGGTTGCGATCAGTCGACCGGCAACCTACCCTCCAGCGCTTGTCGCGGCGTCAGCCGCCCGTTCCACGCAGGACCTTCTGTCTCAATGACCGGCCCCTTGTTCAAGGGCGTGATCACCGCCCTGATCACACCTCTTCGTGACGGAAACGTGGACGAGGACGCCTTCATCCGGCTTCTCGAACGTCAGATCGCCGCCGGGGTTCACGGCGTCGTGCCGATGGGCACCACGGGCGAGAGCGCATCGCTGCGCCCGGAAGAACACAAGCGGGTGGTCGAGCTCTGCGTCAGCGTCGCCGCGGGTCGCGTGCGCGTCATCGCGGGCGCCGGATCGTCGGCCACCGACAAGGCCATCGAGATGGTGCGCCACGCCAAGACGGTCGGCGCGGACGGCGCGCTGGTGGTCACCCCCTATTACAACCGCCCCTCGCAGGAGGGGCTGGCGCGCCATTTCGAGGCCGTCGCCGAGGCGGTCCAGCTCCCGATGCTGCTGTACAACGTCCCGGGTCGAACAGGCGTCGACCTCGCCAACGACACCGTCGCCCGCCTGGCGGCGCACCCGAACATCGTCGGCATCAAGGACGCCACCGGAGACCTGTCGCGGGTCAGCTGGATGCGCGCCAATATCGCCGGGCAGTTCGACCTGATCTCGGGCGACGACCCCAGCTACCTCGGCTATCACGCCCAAGGCGGGGTGGGGGTGATCTCCGTCACCTCCAACGTCGCGCCGGAAGCCATGGTGGCTCTGCACGAGGCCGCCGCCGCAGGGGACTACGCCACCGCGCGGGATTGGCAGGACCGGCTGATCGGGTTGCATAAGGGTCTGTTCCTCGACAACTCGCCGTCGCCGACCAAATACGCCCTGTCGCGGCTGGAACTGTGCGGCGAGGAGGTGCGTCTGCCCCTGGCTCCGACCGCCGACGCAGTGAAGCCGGCCATAGAGCGCGCCATGTCGGAGGCGGGCGTCGGCTGATGGCGCCCGCGGCCCCGAAGATGAAGGTGATCGCCGAGAACCGGCGAGCGCGCTTCGACTATTTCCTTGAGGACTTCATCGAGGCCGGCATCATGCTGCTGGGCACCGAAATCAAGGCCCTGCGCGACGGGCGCGCCAACATCGCCGAGAGCTATGCGGCGGTCGAAGGGCGCGAGATCGTGCTCGTGAACGCCGACATCCCGCCCTACAAACAGGCGAACCGCTTCAACCACGAGCCGCGCCGGCACCGGAAGCTGCTGCTGCACCGCAAGCAGATCGACAAGCTGATCGGCGCCGTCCAGCGCGACGGCCAGACCATCATTCCGGTGAAGCTGTACCTGAACGAGGCCGGCAAGGCGAAGATCGAGATCGCCCTCGCCAAGGGCAAGAAGCTACACGACAAGCGCGAGGCCACGGCCCAGCGCGACTGGCAGCGCGACAAGGCGCGGCTGATGAAGGAGCGGGGCTAGGACGGCCGTCAGCGGCGGCCTGTCACGCCGTCGACCGCAACGCCGTCCGCGCTCGCTCGAAAATCTCCTCGAACATCGCCGCCGTCAGCCGGCCGGTATTCGTGTTCAGCCGGGAGCAGTGATAACTGTTGATCAGCCGGTAGCCCTCGATCTCAGCCTCCGCCCCGTGGCCCGCGGGCATGGCGGTCGCTGGCCTGCCGAGGGTCTTCAGCACGTTGCGACGGGACACGTCGCCGAGGGTGACGATCACCTTGAGGCGGGGCAGGGCGGCGAGGCGCGACACGAGGAACGGGCGGCAGGTCGCCTCCTCGATCGGCAGGGGCTTGTTGCCGGGCGGGGCGCAGCGGACGGCGTTGGTGATCATGCAGTCGATCAGCTCAAGGTCGTCGTTCCCGTCGGGATCGTAGCGGCCGCGCGCGAAGCCCGTCTTCTTCAGTGTCCCGTACAGCAGCAGACCGGCGTGATCGCCGGTGAAGGGGCGGCCCGTGCGGTTCGCCCCGGTCCGCCCGGGGGCCAGCCCCGCCACCAGCAGCCGCGCGTTCAGGTCGCCGAAGCTGGGCGCCGCGCCATTCCACCAGCCCGGGTTCTGGCGGCGGTTCTCCTCGCGATAGGCGAGGAGGCGGGGGCAGAGCGGACAGTCGCGCGGCGCCTCGGGCGGGTAGGGCGTCATGAGGCGGAGCCGGCGCGCGGCCGTCCGATCTCCGGCAGCAAATCCGCCAGTTCGACGAAAGCATCCGCTTGCCGCCGCAACTCGTCCGCGATCTGCGGCGGCTGGGTGCGGGTGGTCGAGACCACGGTGACGCGCACGCCTTTCGCCTGCACCGCCTGCACCAGCCTGCGGAAGTCGCCGTCGCCCGAGAACAGCACGGCATGATCCAGGTGCGGCGCCATCTCCAGCATGTCGACGGCGATTTCGATGTCCATATTTCCCTTGAGACGACCGTGGCCCTGGGCGTCGGTGAAGCGCTTGACCGGCTTCGTCACCACGGTGAAGCCGTTATAGTCGAGCCAGTCGACCAGCGGCTTGATCGGCGAGAACTCTTCGCCCTCGATCACCGCCGTGTAATAATACGCCCGAACAAGAACCCCGGCGGCGCGATATTTTTCGAGCAGCCGGCTGAAATCGAGGTCGGCGTTGAGCGCCTTGGCCGCGGAATAGAGGTTGGCCCCGTCGATGAACAGGGCGATGCGCTCGGTCGGATAAGGCGTCATGGACATGACCCGCGAAGACGTTGACAGCCGCCCCTCCGTCGCCATCGACGGCGCGCCGGACCTGGACTCCGCCGTCATCGTCGCGCTCGGCTGCAATGACAAGGGGGCATGGGCCGACTGCCGGGAGGCGCTGGAGGCGGCGCTGGCCCGCTTCCGGTCCGAAGGGATCGACATCATCGCCCGATCCTCATGGTGGCGCTCGGCCGCATGGCCGGACCCGGACGACCCGCCGTTCCTCAACGGCGTGGTGATCGTGAGGACCGACCATGGCCCGCACTCGCTGATGGCGGCGCTGGGTCGGATCGAGGAGGCGTTCGGACGCCGGCGGGGTCCGATGAACGGTCCCCGGACGCTGGACCTGGATCTGATCGCCTACGGCCGGCTGAGCGGCGACCTTGACGGACTGATCCTGCCGCACCCGCGCGCGGCCGAGCGTCGGTTCGTCATGGGTCCGTTGGCCGAGATCGCGCCCGGGTGGGTGCATCCCGCGGGAGGGTCGGCCCGGGTCTTGGCGGACGCGGCGACGGTGGGCCGGGACGCCTCGCGCCTCGCCTGACGCCCCATTCCCGCCGCTGCCGCATTGCACAATGACGCTCAAACCTATATTTTGTGCGGTTCTCCCCCCGCGTCCGAGGATTTTCATGGCCCGCGTCACTGTCGAAGACTGCATCGAGAAGGTGCCGAACCGCTTCGGTCTGGTTCTGCTGGCGGGCAACCGCGCCCGCGCCATCGCCAACGGCGCGCCGCTGACCCTCGATCGCGACAACGACAAGAACCCGGTCGTGGCGCTGCGGGAACTGGCCGAATCGACCGTCGTTCCCGACGAACTGCGCGAGACGGTCATCGTCGCCCTGCAACGCGTCGACGAGCGCACCGAAGCCGAGGACGAGGCCGAAATCGTGGGTCTGCTGGCTGAACCCCAGCACATGAACATGGCCGAAGCCGAGCTGATCCGCGCGCTGCAAAGCGACCGCGACGGCGGGCAGGAGGAGCGGTACTGACGGCGGAACCCGCCACCGGTATCACCATCCTGCCGGCGCGGCAGCCCGCGCCGACCCTTGAAGCTGCCAATCTCAACGACCCGGAAGGCCCGCGCTTTCCAGCGGAGCCGCCCGAGCATCCGCGCTCGCGCGTCCTGCGCCAATTCGAGCTGGTCGAGGCGGTCCGCGCCTACGATCCGACCGCGGACGAGGCGCTGCTGAACCGCGCCTACGTCTATGCGATGAAGATGCACGGCTCGCAGCTGCGGGCCTCGGGCGACCCGTACTTCGCCCATCCGATCCAGGTCGCCGGCATCCTGACGGACTACCGGCTCGACACCGCCACCATCGTCACCGCCCTGCTGCATGACGTGGTCGAGGACACCTCGGCCACTCGCGACGACATAGCCGAGCGATTCGGCGAGGAGGTCGCCTCGTTGGTCGAAGGCGTGACCAAGCTGTCGCGGCTGGAGCTCCAGGCCGAGCACACGCGCCAGGCCGAGAACCTGCGAAAATTCATTCTCGCCATCTCCAAGGACGTGCGCGTCCTGCTGGTGAAGCTGGCCGACCGCCTCCACAACATGCGGACGCTGAAGCATGTGAAGCCGGAGAAGCGCGAGCGGATCAGCCGCGAGACGCTGGAGGTCTATGCGCCGCTGGGCCGCTCGATCGGCATCATCTCCATCGCCTCCGAATTGGAGGAGCTGGCGTTCGAGCACCTGAACCCGACCGCCCGCACCGCCATCGAGCGGCGGCTGGAGGCGCTGAAGCTGGAGCATGGCCGC
>NZ_DASWNO010000157.1:0-3951 GCF_036399195.1 Brevundimonas sp. | reverse complement strand
TTCAGCGCCCGCGCGGTCCCGCCGTCCCCCTCGGCCCAGGTCACGGTCAGCACGGCGGCGGCGCCGGTCGCCTGCAGCGGGCCGAACGGGGCGTTGAAGCGGACCATTCGCCGCCCGGGCCAGACCAGCACGGTTTCCGCGTGCTTGACCCCGCCCCGAGGCAGCGCCTCGCACCAACAGCCGCCCGGCGTCAGGTCGAGAGTGATGTTCGACGCCGACCCTGAATAGGTGTGGGCGTCGCTCCACCACGCGCCCGGGCGCGAGACGGCGGCGAAGATCGCCTCGGGCGAGGCCGTCACCGAGCGCTCGAAGCTCAGCGAGAAACCCGTGTCGGAGCGGCTGACCACCTCGGCGGCGGCCGGGGCAGACGAGAGCGCCAGCGCCGCAACGCATGCGGCCAGCAGGGTCTTGATCATCATCGGTGGAATCCTCCGTCCCGCATCGACCGCGCATCGGGGAGCCGCGTCAAGTCAGCCTGGGAGGCTCAGGCCGCCGTGAACGTCAGCGGCGCGCCCCAGAACTGGCTGACCAGGTCCGACTGCGGTCCGGCCTTGCCGCTGGTCAGGAAGTCGCGGCGGCCCGAGCCGCCCAGCGCATACTCCGGGTGCCGGGCGAAATAGCGGTCCAGCGCATCCGCCACGGCGGTGGGCTGGTGGATCACCGGGGTGCCGGGCGGCAGGGCGGCGGCGAACAGGTCGGCGACGATCTCGTAGTGGGTGCAGCCGAGGATGGCCTGGTCGGGATGGCGGCCGATGCGGCGGCGCAGGGCGTCCACATGGTCGTCGACCACCGTCTTCAGCTCCTCGGCCGGCGCGCCAAGCTCGATCAGACCGGCGAGGCCGGGACAGGGCTCAGAGAACACCGCCAGATCCTCGCGCCGCTTGTCGATCTCGATCTCATAGACCCGGCTCATCGCCGTGGCGGCGGTGCAGAACACGCCGGTGACGTCGATCGCCTCGATCTTGTCGTCGACGACGGTGCGCTCGTAGGTCCACGGCAGGCCGGTGGCCGCCTCGATGGTCGGCACGATGATGCCCAGCACGTTGATCGGGCGGCCGTGACGCGCACGCGCCTCCGGCACCCATGTCTGCTGCAGGCGGCGCAGGGCGATAGCGCTGGCGGTGTTGCAGGCCAGGACGATGACGTTGGCCCCGGCCTCGAACAGGCGGTCGCAGCCGAAGCGGGTCAGATCGACGATCTCCTCGCCGCCGCGCCCGCCGTACGGGGCGTTCGCCTGGTCCGCCAGATAGATGAAATCCCGCTCCGGGAACCGTCGCGTCAGCTCGCGATGGACCGTCAGTCCGCCCACGCCGGAGTCGAATACGCCAATCGCCATGGGCGGGCTTTAGACGGGCGGTCCCGCTGCGTCCATCCGCCGCCCGGCATCATTTCAAGCGGTTCAGGTGACAGTCAGGGCCGGGAGGGCTTAGGTTCACGGGAACGAAGCCCCCGACGGAGTTTTCCATGCACAGACGACATCTTCTCATCGGCGGAGGCAGCCTTCTGGCCCTGTCCGCCTGCGCCTCGAACGGAACGCCCATGGCGGGATCGACCCCGGCCGCTACCCTGCAGGCCGACGCCGCGGTCGCGCGCGCCCTGCTGCCGTCGCAGGCGCCGCGCGCGGAACTGCTGCAGCCGTGGATGGGACCCTATTCGGGGGTGCCGCCGTGGGACAAGGTCACACCCGCCAAGCTCAAGGCGGCGATGCTGGAAGGGATCGAGCTGCGCCGCGCCGAGATCGCGGCCATCGCCGACAACCCGGAGCCGCCGACCTTCGCCAACACCATGGTGGCCCAGCAGATGGCCGGAGAGCCGCTGCAGCGCGCCGGCGCCCTGTACGGCGTCATGACCGGCAACATCGGTTCGGCCGACTATCAGGCGATGGACCGCGAGATTTCGCCGATCCTGTCCGCCGCCGGCGACGAGATCACCTTCAACGAGAAGCTGTTCCTGCGGGTCAAGGCGGTGGCGGACAACGCCCAGGCAGCCGGTCTGACGCCGGAGCAGACGCGGCTGGCGACGCGCAGCCGCGACGCCTTCATCCGCAACGGCGCGGCGCTGAACGCCGCCGGCAAGGCCGAGTTGGGCCGGATCAACACCGCCCTGTCCAACGCCTTCACCAGCTTCGGCCAGAAGGTCGTGGCCGATGAGAACGCCTGGACCCTCATCCCGAACGAAGCCGGGGTGGCCGGTCTGCCGGCGTCCAACAAGGCCGCCGCCGGCGCCGCGGCGCGGTCGCGGAACCTGCAGGGCTGGGCCATCGTCAACACCCGCTCGAGCGTGGATCCGTTCCTGAGCTTCGCCGACGACCGGGCCTTGCGCGAGCAGGTCTGGCGCAAGTTCGTCAACCGCGGCGACAACGGCGGCGCCAACGACACCAACGCCATCATCGCCGAGATTGTCCGCTTGCGCGATCAGCGCGCCAAGCTGCTGGGCTTCCGCAACCACGCCGAATGGCGGATGCAGGACACCATGGCCAAGACCCCCGCGGCGGCCATGGAGCTGATGAACCGGGTCTGGGCCCCGGCCAAGGCGCGGGTCGTCGAGGAGGTGGCCGACATGCGCGCCATCGCCGGCCACGAGATCGAGCCGTGGGATTATCTCTATTATGCGGAGAAGGTCCGGAAGCAGAAGTACGACCTCGATCAGAACGAGTTGAAGCCCTATTTCGAGCTGGGCGCCGTCCGCAACGCCTCCTTCTACATGGCCGAGCGCTTGTACGGCTTCATCTTCACGCCCAAACCCCAGTCGACCGCCCCGGTCTTCCACGAAGACGTCACCCTGTACGAGGTCACCGACAAGGCCTCGGGCAACCTGATCGGTCTGTACTATGCGGATGATTTCGCCCGTCCGGGCAAGCGGTCAGGCGCCTGGATGACGACCTACAGGTCGTTCTCGACGCTCGACGGATCGAAGCCAATCCTGGCCTCCAACAACAACAACTTCGTCAAGCCGGGGGCCGGCGAGCCGCTGCTGATTTCGCTCGACGACGCCGAGACCCTGTTCCACGAGTTCGGACACGCCCTGCACTATTTCTCGTCGGTGGTGACCTACCCGAGCTACGGCAACACCCCGCGCGACTTCGTGGAATATCCGTCGCAGGTGCACGAGCACTGGGTGCTGTCGCGCCCGATCCTGGACCGCTTCATGAAGCACCACGAGACCGGCGCGCCCATGCCGCAGGAACTGGTCGACAAGGTCGAGGCCTCGGCCACCTTCAACCAGGGCTATGCGACCGTCAGCTACCTGTCTTCCGCCATGGTCGACATGGACCTGCATACGCAGGCCACGCCACCGACCGACATCGACGCCTTCGAGAAGGCCTCGCTGGCCCGTCTGGGCATGCCGCATGAGATCGTGATGCGGCACCGCCTGCCGCAGTTCAATCACCTGTTCACGTCCGACGCCTACTCGGCCGGCTACTACAGCTATCTCTGGTCGGAAGTAATGGACGCCGACACCTGGGCGTACTTCGAGCAATCCGGTGACGTATTCGACCCCGAGATCGGGGGGCGGTTCAAGACGATTATACTGGCGCCGGGCAACACCACCGACCGGGGCGACGCCTATCGCGCCTTCCGCGGTCGCGACCCGGATGTCGCCGCCCTGCTGCGGGTCCGGGGCTTCCCGGTATCCTGAGGCGTCACTGATCGGTCCGTCCGCTGAGGGCGGACCGATCAGCCTTGAGCGTTCAACTGGCGTCGCGGATCGTACGCGCCTGGTCACGGCTGGCGCGACCACGGGCATAGTCGTCCGAGCGCACGCCGGTGAGCTGACTCCTGGCCTCATTGCGGAACAGGACCGTGCACCGCGCCTGATCCATCGAGGAGCCGCTTCGGCAGGCGTCGCGCCCGGCGCGTGTGACGCGGAGGTCGAACTGTCGTGCGCCGTCATAAGACGAGAGATCAAGATCGCCGATGGCGATGCGATAATCGTGGGCGGCGACTGTTC
>NZ_DASWNO010000156.1:0-3204 GCF_036399195.1 Brevundimonas sp. | reverse complement strand
CGGCGCCGCGGTGGAGGACGCCTTCGGCGTGTCGCTGGTCCGCATGAAGGCGCGGGCCTTCATGACGGCCATGATCATCGCCGTGATGTTCGGCGGGGTGACGCTGGTGCTGTGGTTGGGGGCGCAGGACGTCATCGCCGGGCGCATGACGCCAGGGGCCCTGCTGCAGTTCGTGCTGCTGTCCGTGTTCGCGGCGGGGGCCGTCGGCGCTCTCGGCGAGAGCTGGGGCGACGTGCAGAAGGCCGCCGGAGCCATGGAGCGGATCGACGAGCTGATGCGCAGCGAAGCCGCCATCCGCGCTCCGGCCGCCCCGCGGGCCCTGCCTGAGCCGCCAGTCGGCGAGGTGTCGATGTCCGCCGTGCAGTTCGCCTATCCGGGGCGTCCCGACCTGCCGGCGCTGAAGGGTTTCTCCCTGACCGTCCGCCCCGGAGAGACGGTGGCGCTGGTCGGACCCTCGGGCGCGGGCAAGAGCACGGTGTTCCGCCTGCTGCTACGGTTCTACGACCCGCAGTCGGGGATCGTCTCCGTCGATGGCGTCGATGTCCGCGAGGCCGATCCCGTCGCGGTGCGCGGCCGCTTCGCCTGGGTGTCGCAGGAGGCGCCGCTGTTCTCCGGCTCGGCCAGCGAGAACATCCGCTTCGGGCGCGACGCGGCCGGCGACGACGAGGTCCGGGCGGCGGCCGAGGAGGCGCAGGCGCTGGGCTTCATCGAGGCCCTGCCTGAGGGTTTCGACACGCCGCTGGGCGAACGGGGCAAGAGCCTGTCGGGTGGACAGCGCCAGCGCATGGCCATCGCCCGCGCCCTCGTCCGCGACGCGCCCATCCTGCTTCTGGACGAGGCCACCTCGGCGTTGGACGCCGAGAACGAACGGCTGGTGCAGGCGGCGCTGGATCAGGCCATGGAAACCCGCACCACCATCGTCATCGCCCACCGCCTCGCCACCGTGCTGCGCGCGGACCGCATCGTGGTGATCGAGGACGGCCGGGTGGTGCAGGAAGGGACGCACCAGGCCCTGATGGCGCAGGGCGGTCTCTACGCCCGTCTGGCCGAGCTGCAGTTCAGGGCCGAGTAGACCCCGGCGACCTGTTGCTCTGGCCGCCAAGAGCGGCCTAACCGGTCACACGTGCCTAGTTTAAGAGACCGAAACTCCTGGGTTCCGGGCTCCGCTTCGCGGCCCCGGAAAGATGATTGTCTCGGGTTCTGCCGATGGATCGCTCAGTCCAGCGCGGCCGCAATCCGGTCCGCGATGTCGCGCAGCGCCGCCGCCTCGGCCATCGGCGCGTGCCCGTGGCCTTTCATCGGACGCCCGGCCCAGCGCGGCACAATGTGGAAATGCAGGTGGAAGACCGTCTGGCCGCCCGCCTCGCCGTTGTACTGCAGGATCTGGAAGCCGTCGGGCCGCAGGGCCTTGTCCACCGCGCGCGCAGTGCGCTGGACGGCGGCTGCCACGCGCTTCAGCGCTTCCGGTTCGATGTCCAGCAGGGAGGTGGCGCGGGAGGTCTTCGAGATCACCAGCACATGGCCTTCGGATTGGGGGAAGACGTCCATGAAGGCGAGCACGTCGTCATCCTCCCACACCGTCACCGAGGGGATGACGCCACACAGGATTTTCGCGAAGATGTTGTCGGGGTCGTAGGGCTGGCGAAGGCTCATTCCGGGCTCCGTGCGTTCGATGCAGGCTAGCAACGCCGGAAAGGCGAGGGGAGCCCCGCCGTGCGTTTTGCGTTACGGTCACGCTTGCTTCGGGAGATCGCCATGCTTCGCTTCGTCGTCCAGTTTCTCGTCACCTGCCTGGCTCTTTGGCTGGCGGCGCAGTTGGTGCCCGGAGTCGGCTTCACGGATACGCCGTCGCTGCTGCTGGCGGCCGTCCTGCTGGGCGTGGCCAATGCGGTGGTCCGGCCGATCCTGACAATCCTGACCTTCCCGCTGACCATCGTCACGTTCGGCCTGTTCCTGCTGGTGGTGAACGCGGCGGTGATCGGGCTGGTGGCGATGCTGCTGAGCGGATTCGTGGTCGAGGGGCTCGCCGCGGGGATCGGCGCGGCGATCGTGACCGGGATCGTCAGCTGGGTCGCGGGCTGGTTCATCGGCGAGAAGCGCGAACGCGCCTGACGATCAGCCGTCGCGACGGAACGGCGACCGCTCCTGCGTCAGCGCCTCGATCTCGGCGGCCACCGCCGGCCGCTCGCCGTCGAGATAGCGGCGCACCGGCTCACGCAGGGCCGGGTCTGCGATGTAATGGGCTGAATAGACCGGCGTCGGCAGATAGCCCCGCGCGATCTTGTGCTCGCCCTGCGCGCCCGCCTCGACGCGGGACAGGCCCCGGGCGATGGCGAATTCGATGGCCTGATAATAGCAGAGCTCGAAATGCAGGAAGGGCGCGTCCTCCAGCGCCCCCCACTGGCGGCCGTACAGCGCCTCGTCGCCGATGAAGTTCAGGGCGCCCGCCACAGGCGACCCGTCGCGGAAGGCCATGACCAGGGCGATCCGCTCGGCCATGGCCGCGCCGACGCGGCTGAAGAAGTCGCGGGTCAGATAGGGCCGGCCCCATTTGCGCGAGCCGGTGTCCATGTAGAAGGCGAAGAAGGCGTCCCAGTGGGCCTCGGTGATGTCGCCGCCGGTCAACACGCGGATGTCGAGCCCGGCCTGCGCCTCACGCCGCTCGCGCCGGATCGTCTTGCGCCGGCTCGACGACAGCGCCGACAGGAAGTCGTCGAAGGTCTGGTAACCGCCGTTGCGCCAGACGTACTGCACGTCCTGCCGCAGCAGCAGGCCGCTCTCGCCCATGGCGGCCCATTCCGGCCGCGTCGGGAAATTGACGTGCAGCGACGAGACGCCCAGCCGCTCCGTCAGCGCCAGCGCGCCCTGCAGCAGCGCCTGACGGACGGTCGCGGCGTCGGCGTCCGGATGGGCGAGGAAGCGCGGGCCGGTCGCCGGCGTGAACGGCACTGCCCCAAGCAGTTTGGGATAGTAGCGCCCGCCCGCCCGCTCATAGGCGTCGGCCCAGCTGTGGTCGAAGACGTATTCGCCCTGGCTGTTGCCCTTGAGCCAGAGCGCCATGACGCCGATTACCCGGCCGTCGCCGTCCCTCAGCGACAGATGCCGCCCGGCCCACCCCTGACGCGGCGCTGCGCTGCCGGACGCCTCGCAGGCGTCGAGGAAGTCGTACGAGACGAACGGATCGCCGGTCGGACCGGCGCAGGC
>NZ_DASWNO010000155.1:0-6448 GCF_036399195.1 Brevundimonas sp. | reverse complement strand
GATGAACGACCCGCTCGCGGCCTATGAGGCCCCACCCCGAGTCACGCCCATGGACGGAGAGATCGTCATCATCGGCGAAGGCGTCAGCGCCTCCTACACGCCTGAAGCCGCCCTGGTTCTGGCACAACGGCTGTTGCACGCGGTCGAGCAAGGCAGCGATGGGCCGCCCCCGACCCTTCAGTAGTCGGGGTCCACGGCGCCACTGAAGCGCGCCGGCGACGAACATCATATGTTGTGGAACGGCGTCGCTGTGACTCTAGGTTTGCTCAATGCCCCTCTACTACTTTCACATCAACAATGATGACGTCACCGAGGACTTCGAGGGCACGGAACTGGCTGACGACGCGGCGGCTCGCGCCTACGCCATCGCTGCCGCACGCGCCCTCGCCGCCGAGACGGTGCATATGGGTCACCTCGGACTGAGCCACCGCATCGAGGTCGAGAGCGCCGACCGCGAGAAGGTCATGACCGTCACCTTCGCGGAAGCGGTTGAGATCAGACCGTAGGTGTCGGGGCGGGCTTGCGGACCTTGGCGGTCTCGGGCGTCGCGTTTCAACAGCCGACCTCGGCGTATCTTTCCCGCATGAGCCGACTCCGGCGGAACCGTTGAAGCTTCAATGGCTTACACGGGCATGTCCAACCTCCCGCCCGCCCACACCGACCCCGGCGACATGGACCCCGACGACATCCGGAAAGCGAGGGGCAGCGGCGCGCCCAGCTTCGGGCCGTGGCTGGTCATCCTGGTGATCCTGCTGGTCGGGGCCGCGGCCTTCGTCGCATTCGCGCTCTGAACGCATCCGGTCCGACTTCACCTGAGCGTCACCGAACTACACGGAACGTTGCCTGCGAAGGGCCATTCACGAAGGTGAACGGTCGTTGGTTGGAACAGCCCCGTTCGGTTTACCCGGATAGTCCCTCAGAGCCCCCGTCGCCCCTCATGCGGCGGGGGTTTCCGCGCGCCCCTATCGGGCCGCGGGATGAAAGAAGCCGTAGATGCGCTCCGCCAGCGGTTGGTTGATGCCCTCGACCTTGACCAGATCGGCCACGGAGGCGCGGCCGACGCCCTTGGCCGAGCCGAAGGCGTGAAGCAGGGCGCGTTTGCGACCGGGACCGACGCCTTCGATCTCGTCGAGCGGGTTCTTCTTGATGTCCATCGAACGGCGAGTGCGGTGGGCGCCGTTGGCGAAGCGGTGGGCCTCGTCGCGCAGCCGCTGGATGTAATAGAGCGCCGGCGACTTCACCGGCAGCATGAAGGGCGGCTTGCCCGGCATGAAGAACCGTTCCAGCCCCGCGTCGCGGTCCGGGCCCTTGGCCACGCCGACGGCGGTGATGTCGTCCAGCCCGAGGTCGGCCAGCACCGCCAGCACCTCGGCCAGCTGCCCGGCGCCGCCGTCGATCAGCAGCAGGTCGGGACGGACCACCTCCTCGCCCGCGTCCTCGTCCTTGACCAGCCGCGAGAAGCGCCGGCGCATGACCTCGCGCATCATGCCGTAGTCGTCGCCGGGGGTCAGGTCCTCGCCGCGGATGTTGAACTTGCGGTACTGCGACTTCTGGAACCCTTCAGGAGTCGCGACGATCATGCCGCCGACGGCGTTGGTCCCCTGGATGTGCGCGTTGTCGTAGACCTCGATCCGCTCGGGCCGCACATCCAGTCCGAACGCCTCGCACACCTCGTCGAGGATTTTACCCTGGGCCGAACCCTCGGCCATCTTGCGGCCCAGCGCCTCGCGCGCGTTGGTAAGGGCGTGGTCGACCAGCGACTTGCGGTCGCCGCGCATCGGCCGCTCGATCGAGACGACGCGGCGACCGTCGGCCTCCTTGGCCTTCATCGAGAAGGCCTCCTCCAGCAGCTCCAGCTCGTGCGGCCGGACGTTGGACAGGATCAGGCGCGGGACCGGCTTGTCCTCGTAGAACTGGCCGAGGAAGGCGGCGAGGATTTCGGGATCGGTGTCGCTGCGGTCGACGCGCGGGAAGTAGGCGCGGCCGCCCCAGTTCTGGCCGCCGCGATAGAAGAACACCTGCACGCAGGCCTGACCGCCCTCCGAGAACAGGGCGAAGACGTCGGCCTCGGCCACGCCCTCGGCGCTGACGGAATTCTCCATCGAGATGGCCGAGAGGGCGCGGATGCGGTCGCGGACGCGGGCGGCCTGTTCGAAATCCATGGCCTCTGCGGCGGCCGTCATCTCCTGCGATAGCCGGGCGATGACGGCGCGCGACTTGCCCTTCAAAAAGGCCGAGGCCTCGCCGACCAGCTCGCCGTAGTCCTCCAGCGAGATCAGGCCGGTGCAGGGCGCCGAACAGCGCTTGATCTGGTGCAGCATGCAGGGCCGGGTGCGGGTCTCGTAGACGCTGTCGGAACACGACCGCAGCAGGAAGGCCTTCTGCAGGGTGGTCAGGGTCCGGTTCACGGCCCAGGTCGAGGCGAACGGTCCGAAATAGTCGCCGGGCGTGGTGTGGGCTCCGCGATGCTTGCGGACCTGCGGCGCGCGGTGGTCCTTGCGGATCATCAGCTCGGCGAACGACTTGTCGTCGCGCAGCACCACGTTGAAGCGCGGCTTCAGCTTCTTGATGAAGTTGGATTCCAGCAGCAGGGCCTCGGTCTCCGAAGCCGTCACCACCAGCTCCATCGAGCGGGTCAGCGACACCATCAGGCCGATGCGCTGGGTGTGGAAGCGGCCCTGGGCGTATTGCAGGATCCGCTTCTTGATGGACCGCGCCTTGCCGACATACAGGCAGACGCCGTCCTCGCCGTACATGCGATAGACGCCCGGCTTGTCCGGCGCCCGCCGCGCCTCGTCGCGGATCAGCTCGGCGCCCTGCTGTGCGGAAACGGTCTCCTCGGTCATCGGCTTCGATATAGGCGCAGAGTGGTGGTCAGATCAGGGGAATCTTGGCGGGCGGGGGACATTTTCCGGCGGCGGGGCGGGGGGTTGGCATCGCTGGTTCGTCACGAAGAACACAAAGGAACACGAAGGACACCAAGCGTCTTGCGGGGCTGACAGACCCGGCTCTTCGCCCGTCGGTACCGAATGCGGCGTACGCCGCGATATTGCGACGGGAAGCGACCACCGATCTCGACCACCTCTCCGGTCCCTTCGTGTTCTTCGTGTTCCTTCGTGTTCTTCGTGACGAACCCGCTCTCGCGGACACCCCACCGAACTCCGGTGATCGTCCTCAGAACCGCCGCACCATCAGCACCCCCGCGATCACCAGAGCGACCCCGGCGGCGCGGCCCCAGCTGATCGGGGAGCGGGGGGCTCCGAAGGCGCCGAAGTGGTCGAGGAGGAGGCCGACCAGCAGCTGGCCGGCGACCATCAGGGTGATGGTAAGGGCGACCCCGAGACGCGGCACGCCCCACGCCGCGGCGACCACGAAGATCGCGCCGTACAGGCCGCCGATCCAGATGTACCAGGGCAGGGCCCGCGTCGCCGCGATATCGGGCCGGGCCTGCAGGATCATGGCGACGATCCCCAACGCCGCCGTGCCCACGGCGAACGAGACGAAGGCGGCGTTCACCGGCGAGCCGACGGCCGTCATCAGCTTGGCGTTGGTCGGCGCCTGCAGCGCCGTCGCGCCGCCCGCCAGCACGACCGCGATCATGGAGAGGAGCATGGGGTTCATTCCGCCTCGCTAGCCGGTTTTCGCCGTCGCTGCATCGGGAAGATGCCGCGCGCGTTCTTGAACCTACGCGCGCGTCGCTCTATTGCGGCCCCAACAAGGAGCGTTCCCATGCTGGCCCTCTACATCATCCTCGGCTTCGTCGCGGTTCTGGCCGCCATCAACTATTTCGAGTTCGGCCGGGTTGACTGATCTGCCCGCCCGTTCCGGAGCGGCGCTGGTCACCGGCGGCGGCAAGCGGATCGGGCGCGCCATCGTGCTGGAGCTGGCCCGAGCCGGCTTCGACGTCGTCATCCACTATCGCTCATCCCCTGACGCGGCCGAGGCCGTCGCCGCCGAGGCGCGCACGCTGGGCCGCCGGGCCGCGACCATCCGCGCCGATCTGGCGGTCGAGGGCGAGGTCGCCGGGCTGATCGCCGCGGCGTCCGCCGCCATCGGCGCGCCGCTCGCCGTCTTGGTCAACAACGCCTCGGTGTTCGAGGACGACCGGGTCGGGTCGCTGGGGCGCGAGACCTGGGACGCCCACCTCGAGACCAATCTGCGCGCGCCCATCGTGCTGGCCGAGGCCTTCGCGGCGCAGGCGCCGGACGGCTCGACCATCGTCAACCTGCTGGACCAGCGGGTGCTGAAGCCGGACCCGCGCTTCTTCTCCTACGCCCTCTCACGCAACGGCCTGTGGTGGGCGACGCGGACGCTGGCGCAGGCGCTGGCGCCCCGCATCCGCGTCAACGGCGTCGGCCCGGGCCCCACCCTGCCCTCGATCCATCAGACCGACGCCGATTTCGCCGCCGAGGCCGCGGCCGTGCCGCTGCAGCGCGCGGGCAGCCCGGAAGCCGTGGCCGCCGCCGTGCGCTGGCTGGTGGACGCGGAGATGGTGACCGGCCAGATGATCGCCGTCGATGGGGGCCAGCATCTGGCCTGGCGCACGCCGGACATCGTGGAGTAACCCGTGACCGCAGCCCCCCTTCCCTTCCCCGCCCCCGAGGGCTCGGCCGACGCCCCGCGCATCGAGGCTCTGACGGTGTTCGTGCGCGGCCTGACGGTCGAGGCCGGCATCGGCGTGCACGATCACGAGCTCGGCCGGCTGCAGCCGCTGGTCATCGACGTGACGCTGGAGCTGACGCCCGCGCCGGTCGAACGGCTGGGCGACACGGTGAATTACGAGACCGTCGCCGCCGCCGCCCGCGCGATCGTGGCCGAGGGCCACGTAGGCCTGGTGGAGACCTTCGCCCAGCGGCTGGCGCTCGCCTGTCTGGCCGACCCGCATGTGCGGCGTTGCCGGGTCCGGATCGATAAGCCGGGCGCGCTGGCGGGCGCCGTCGCGCCGGGCTGCGAAGTCGTGCTGTCGCGCTGACCGCACGGTTGCGCGGGAAGCGGCGCGCCGTCATACCTGAGCCCCTGACGACAAGGACCCGTTGATGGCCGAACCGGGCGATCCCTCGAACCCAGACGATCACGACGACGACCTGATCGGCTTCGCCTCGCCGGCGTCGCTGCAGGGCCGCGCGCGCGCCGCCGAAGAGGCGCCGACCGCCGCGCCGCCCCGGCTGAGACCCGCGATCCGGCCCGCCGTGGCGCAGCCCCAGATCACCGCCCCCGATCCCGAGGCCGACCTGTTCGCCACGCCCTCCGACGCCGTCCACGCCGCCTGGAGCCAACCCGTGGCCGAGGCGGCCGCTCCCAAAGTCATGACCGAGCCCGCTGCCGCCCCGCGCTCCGTCGGCCCCGATGCTGTGTTCCAACGCGCGCCCGAGGGAGAGCCGCGCCGTCGGCGCCGGAACCCGGCGTCCGACCTGCCCGGCGGCGGCATGGGGCTGTACGCCATCTACGCCCTGATCCTGTTCGCCGTGCCGACGGTAGGCGTGTCGGCGGTGATCGGCCTGCTGGCGACGCGGCAGGAGCCGCCGGCGGGTGCGCTGGCCGCCTCGCACTTCCTCTATCAGCAGCGCACCCTGCGCGCGGCGGGAGTCGCCGCCCTCGCCGGCCTGGTGCTGCTGGCCCTGCCGTTCGCGCTGGGCGTGCCGATCCTGTTCCTGCTGGCGCTGTGGGTGGTGCTTCGCGGCGCCTCGGGCGTCTGGTTGCTGAAGTCGGGCCGCCCGATCGAGAACCCGCGCGGCTGGTGGATCTGACGGAGAGCGCCATGGCCGAAGCGACCCCTGACAAGACGCCCGTCGTCCGGCCCCGGCTTGAGCCCGGCCACGAATCGGAGGGCCGTCCGGCGGCCCTGATCGTCTGGGGGCTCTACATCCTGTCCCTGCCCAGCGCCAACCTGCTGGTGATCGTCGGCCTGATCGTGGCCTACGCCGCACGCAGCGGCGCGACAGGCCTGCCGCGTCAGCACATCGACGCCCAGATCGGCCTGTTCTGGTCGGTGTTCTGGTGGACGATCGGGCTGTGGATCCTGATCGCCGTCTGCGTCGCCAGCATCGCCGCGGCCCCGGTGCTGGGTCTGGTGCTGGTTCCCGCCGCCATCATCCTGGGACTGGGCCTGCTGTTCCTGACCATCTGGTTCACGATCAAGAGCATCATCGGCCTGATCAACCTGTTGGGAGACCGCGCGCCCTGAACGCCGGAGCGCGGCATCGAGGCCACACTCGTCGGGATTCGGGGGTCGCGCTTGGAACAAGCGCCGAGTTTCTCGTGTTCGCTGTGTCCGCTGGCTGACACGAGTGACCGACATGACCGACCTTCGCGACGTCCGATCCGAGCAGAAGTTCGAGCAGGGGTTCGTCGACGAACAGGGCGAGACCCGCACCGTCTTCGCGGACTACGCCGTGCAGGGCGACACCCGGATCATCCTGCACGTCGAGGCCGATCCCGCCCTGCGCGG
>NZ_DASWNO010000154.1:0-13446 GCF_036399195.1 Brevundimonas sp. | reverse complement strand
CGCTCTCGGGCAATTCGGTGCCGAATACGCGCTGATAGTACTCAGCCACCAGCATCCGCTCGGTCTCGTCGCACTTGTTGAGGAACGACACCCGGAAGGCGAAACCGACGTCGCCAAAGATCAATGTGTTCTGCGCCCAGCTGATCACCGTTCGCGGGCTCATCACCGTCGAGATGTCACCATTGATGAAACCTTGCCGCGACAGCTCGGCCACCTTGATCATCTTTTCGACCTGATCCTTGCCGTTCGGATTGTCGTACTCGCCCGACTTGGCGAGCACGATCTGCGCCTCCACCGCGGCCGGCAGATAGTTGAGCGTGGTGACGATGTTCCAGCGGTCCATCTGGCCCTGATTTATCTGCTGGGTGCCGTGGTACAGGCCCGAGGTGTCGCCGAGGCCGATTGTGTTGGTGGTGGCGAACAGACGGAAGAATTTGTTCGGGCGGATGACGCGGTTCTGGTCCAGCAGGGTCAGGCGGCCCTGCGCCTCAAGCACGCGCTGGATCACGAACATCACGTCGGGACGGCCAGCGTCGTACTCGTCAAACACCAGGGCGATGGGGCGCTGGATCGCCCACGGCAACATGCCCTCGCGGAACTCGGTGACCTGTTTTCCGTCTTTCAGGACGATGGCGTCCTTGCCGACCAGGTCGATGCGGCTGACGTGGGCGTCGAGGTTGACGCGGACCATGGGCCAGTTGAGACGGGCCGCGACCTGCTCGATGTGGGTCGACTTGCCGGTGCCGTGATAGCCCTGGACCATGACGCGTCGGTCGAAGCTGAAGCCGGCGCAGATGGCCAGCGTCGTCTGCGGATCGAAGCGGTAGGCGTCGTCGATCTCGGGCACGTGGCTGTCGCGCTCGGCGAACAGCGGCACGGTCATGTCGGAGTCGATGCCGAACACTTCGCGCACCGTAGCCTGGCGGTGCGGCTCCATGGTCAGCAGTGGATCGGGCGTGGCGTCGAGCGGGGAGGTCATGCACTTCCTCTAGATGCCGGTCGCGCGCCGCTCAACACGCGCGACCGGATCAGAGGCGTTATTCCGCGCTCAGGGCCACGTCCACATTGCCGCGCGTGGCGTTGGAATAGGGGCAGACCTGATGAGCCTTCTGGATCAAGTCCTCGATGACGCTCCGCTCCAGGCCGTGGTCGGTGACTTTCAGGGCGATGTCGAGGTTGAAGCCCTCGCCGCGGGTGTTCTTGCCGAAGCCGACGGTGGCGTGAATTTTCGTGTTGGGCCCTACCGGCGCGCCCGACTTGCCGCTGACCAGCCGCAGGGCTCCGAGATAGCAGGCGGCATAGCCGGTCGCGAACAGCTGTTCGGGATTGGTCCCGTCACCGCCCTTGCCGCCCATTTCGGTCGGTACGGACAGTTTGACGTCGATCTTGCCGTCGTCGGTGGCGGACCGGCCTTCGTCACGGCCGCCGCCCGTGGCGGTCGCGTGGGCCTTGTAGAGGACTTCCATAGGAGGGCTCCTTGGTGGGGAGCCCCATAGCTAGGCGTTCGCGGCTCTGGCGCTAGGCCAGACCGGCCTTCTTCAGGGTCTTGTAGGCCTTGATCACGTTCTGAAGCTTGGCCTCCGCGCCGCGGTCGCCCCTGTTCAGGTCGGGGTGGAACCGCTTCAGCATCTCGTGATAGCGCGCCTTGATCCCCGCCTTGTCGGTGCGGGCGTCCAGATCGAGATCGGCCAGAGCCGCGCGTTCCAGCTTGCCGAGGCGCAGATTGTCCTCGCCCTCCGGCCCCGCCTGTTCCCGGGTGCGGCGGCCGAACAGGCCGAAGCTGTCCTGCCAGCTGCCGGCCCCCTTCGTGTTGGCGGTGCCCATCTTGGAGGCGAAAGCCGCCGCCTCGCGACTGAACTTGCCCGCCTTCATTTCCCAGGTCGGGCGGCCGCCCGTCATGGCCTCGTTCTCCTTGGCCGCGCGGACCTCGCCGTCGGACATGCCGGCGTAGAAATTCCAGCCCTTGTTGTACTCGCCGGCATGGCGCTGACAGAAATCGTAGAAGTCGTTCAGCCGCTCGCGCGACTTCGGCGCCCGGGCCGTTGCGGCCTGACGGCAGTCGGGCCACTGGCACGGCTTCTCGCCCGGCTTCAGGTGCAGCACGTCGGCTTCCGCCGCCTCCTCTTCGGGGCGCGGCGGCTTGATCCGCATGTCCTTGAAGCGCGGCTTGTATTGAAACTCGGATGACATCGACCGAAGTGTAGGGGCGAATTGGTCACCAACAAGGACGCCGCCATGCCGGAAGGCCCGATTGCGACGATTATCCGGAAAAAACTGACGGTCGGCCTGTCGCCGGAGCGTCTGGAGATCGTCGACGACAGCGCCCGCCACGCCGGCCATCACCACGAGGGCGGGGTGGACGGGCGGGCCGGCGGGGAGAGCCATTTCAACCTGACCGTGGTCGCAGCCGCGTTCGATGGGCAGAGCCGCGTCGAGCGCCAGCGGACGATCAACGCACTGCTGCGTGACGAACTGGCGGGGCCGCTGCACGCATTATCGATCCGCGCGCTCACCCCGCGGGAGGCCTCCTCCGCAATCTGACGGCGAACCATGTGTGACGGAAAAACGGCCGTTCACCTCGTCTTAGAGACTCCCGACTAGCGTTTCGACCGAACATCGGGGCAGGGCGCATATGGTGGAATCGGACGGTATCGGGAAGTCGAGCAGCGGCGAACCGGGGTCCGGTGAAGCGGCGCAGGCCCTGCGCGCGATTCTTCAAACCCAGTATCTTCGCTACATGATCATCGGGGCGTGGGCGCTGGGCCTGCTGGCAACGGTGGGACCGCTGCTGGCGCTCGTCTGGTTCGTCGGCACCGTCGCGGCGGGCGCCCTCCGTGGTGCGGTCGAAAAGCGGATCAGCAACCGCGTGGGCGCGGGCTGGGGGCTGGTGTTTCCGGCCGTCGCCACCGCCACGACCGCCTCGTGGGCCACGGCGCCGCTGCTGGCGTGGTTCTCGGGAGCGGAGTTCGGCCACGCCCTCGCCATGGCCCTGCTGGTTTCAGGCTATGTGCTGGTGTTCGCCCAGCTGCGCAGTTCGCCGCGTCAGGCCATCGTCATCTCCTCGCCCTACGGCGTCGCGGCGGTTGTGATCGCCGTCAGCCTGTGGGGCACGGCGACCTTCTGGCAGTTCCTGGCGGTCGTGCCGTTCACCGCGGCCGGTCTGGTCGTGCTGGTCATGATGACCATGCTGCGCGAAGAACGCATCCGCGCCTTCCAGGAGCATCAGGCCCATCTGATCGAGGAACTAGAGGCGGCGCGGGACCGCGCGAACGCGGCCAGCGAGGCCAAGTCCAGCTTCCTGGGCGTCATCTCGCACGAGCTGCGCACGCCCATGAACGGCGTCCTCGGCGCGGCCCAACTTCTCGGCGCGACCCGGCTCGACGCGGGCCAGCGCGAATATCTGTCGATCATCCGCAACTCGGGCGACAACCTGCTCAGCCTGCTGAACGACATCCTCGACATGACCAAGATCGAGGCCGGCAAGATGACGTTCGATGTCGTCGACGTCTCGGTCGAGGACCTGCACAAGCGGGTCACCGGCCCCTTCGGCGCGCAGGCCGAGGCCAAGGGCCTGAACTTCACCACCCGGTTCGAGGGCGAGATCCCCGACGTGGTCCGCGGCGACCCGCTGCGGGTCTGTCAGGTGATCCACAACCTGCTGTCCAATGCCGTGAAATTCACCGACAGCGGTGACGTCACCTATCTGGTTCGCGGCGAGCGGCTGAGCAACGAGCGGGTCCGTTTCGACTTCGCCGTCACGGATTCCGGGGCCGGCATCTCGCCGGAGGATCTGTCCCGG
This sequence comes from Brevundimonas sp., assembly GCF_036399195.1. Taxonomy (GTDB): domain Bacteria; phylum Pseudomonadota; class Alphaproteobacteria; order Caulobacterales; family Caulobacteraceae; genus Brevundimonas. The sequence goes on along the minus strand of NZ_DASWNO010000154.1, from coordinate 9,647 downwards.
CTGTTCCAGCCCTTCACCCAGGTCGACGGCTCGTCGACGCGCCGCTTCGGCGGGACGGGTCTGGGCCTGACCATCGCGCGGCGCATGGCCAACATCATGGGCGGCGACATCACCGTGACTTCGACGGTGGGAACCGGCTCGACCTTCACCTTCTCGGTAGAGAGCGACGTTGTCGAATGGTCGCGGCCCACGGCGGCCGAAGCGATCCACGCGGAGGTCGCGGACGGTCAGTCGCTGAACGTGCTGGTCGTCGAGGACCACCCGGTCAACCGCATGATCCTTGACGCGTGGCTGGGTTCGGCCGGGCACGCCTCTGTCAGTGCGGAGAACGGGCAGATCGCAGTGGCCATGGCCCAGGACCAGCGCTTCGACCTGATCGTCATGGACGTGAACATGCCGGTCATGGACGGCCTGACCGCAACCCGAACCATCCGCGCCGGGAACGGAGCCAACCGTGAGACGCCGATCGTCGTGCTGTCCGCCTCCGCCCGCAGCGAGGATCACGCCGCAGGTCTGGACGCGGGGGCCGACGCCTATCTGAACAAGCCGATCGACTTCGCCGCGCTGGCCGATCTCATGAACAGGGTCCACCTGGGGCGCGCCGGCTTGCGCAGCACGGTCGAGCGCCCGCAGTCGGCCGCCGCCTGAGGTCGGCCGCCGACTGGGTCTAAAACAGGGCCGGAGGGTGAACCCGGGGTGAGCGACGCCGTTCAGGCGCGGCTCAACCGCCGGGGCCCAAGGTGCGGGCAAGTCGAAATCCTTCGGCCACACCCGGAGACCCTCCCATGAAGAAGTTCCTCACCGCCGCCATCGCCGCGACGCTCGCCACGAGCTCGCTGGGCGTGGCCTCCGCCGCCGAAGCCCAATCGCGCGGCGACCGCAACGAACAGCGCCAGGAGCGCCGCGAAGATCGCCGCGAATTCCGTCAGGACAACCGCGCAGATCGCCGCGAATTCCGTCAGGACGTCCGCGAAGACCGTCGCGAAGTCCGTCAGGACCAACGGGCTTACGCGCGGTGGCAGCAGTCCCAGCAACGCTACAACGCCGGCCGTTACTACGCCCCGCGCGGCTACCAGACCCAAACCTGGTCCTATGGTCAGCGCATGCCGTCCTACTACCGGACGAACCAGTACGTCGTGAACGACTACGCCCGCTACGGCCTGCGCCAGCCGCCGCACGGGTACCACTACGTCCGCAGCGGCAATGACGTGGTGCTGGCCGCCATCGCCGGCGGCCTGATCACCGCGGTTATCGCGAGCCTGTTCAACTAAGAACGCGGTCGAAGCCAAGCTTGACGCCCTGGAGGGAGACTTCCGGGGCGTTTCGCGTTTGAAGAGCGGATGCGCGCCTTCGCCGAACTGCTGGACCGACTGTCGCTGACGGCTTCGCGCAATGCGAAGCTGGTGCTGCTGCGCGACTACCTGAGGACCGCGCCGGACCCTGATCGAGGCTGGGCGCTGGCGGCGCTGACCGGCGACCTCAGCTTCGACGCCGCCAAACCCGCGATGATCCGCAAGGCGGTCGAGGCGCGGGTCGATCCGGTGCTGTTCGGCTGGTCCTACGATTATGTGGGGGACATGGCCGAGACGGTGGCGCTGATTTGGCCCCGCGATCCGGATTACCGGCCCAACCGGGAGCCCGAGCTGGCCGAGGTGGTTGAGGCCCTGCGCACCGCCAGCCGCCCCGAGGTGAAGGGTCTGCTCGAGGGGTGGCTGGACGCGCTGGAGCCCAAGGGGCGGTGGGCCCTCCTGAAGCTGATGACCGGGGCGCTGCGGGTCGGAATGTCCGCCCGACTGGCCAAGACAGCGGCGGCCATGATGCGTCCAGCGGCCGTCGCCGAACCGCCCGATCCCGAAGGCGGGGAGACGCAGACGCCCCTGGCGCCGGTCGACGCGTCCGACATCGAGGAGATCTGGCACGCGCTGACGCCGCCCTACGCCGACCTGTTCGCCTGGCTTGAGGGCCGGTCGGAGAAACCCAGCGGCGACGCGCCCGGGCGTTTCCGGCCCGTCATGCTGGCCGTGGCGATCGATGAGGCGGTCGACTTCGAGCGGCTGTCGCCGGCGGACTACGCCGCGGAGTGGAAGTGGGACGGCATCCGGGTGCAGGCGGTCCGGGAGGAGGGGGTGCAGAAGCTCTACTCGCGCACCGGGGACGAGATCTCGGGCGCCTTTCCGGACGTGATGTCGGGGCTGACCTTCGAAGGCGCGCTGGACGGGGAGTTGGTCGTTTGGAGGGACGGGGAGGTGGCCCCGTTCGGTGACCTGCAACAGCGGCTAAACCGCAAGGCGGTCGATGCGAAGACAATGGCGGCCTATCCGGCGGCCGTGGTCGCCTACGATATCCTCGCGGTGGCCGGGGAAGATCTGCGAAGCCTGCCGCTCAGGGAGCGACGTGTCCGGCTTGAGAGGCTGGCGGCCGACGGCGGCGAGCGGTTGCACCTCTCGCCGGTTGTTCCGTACGCGGACTGGAAGGAGCTGGCGCGGCTGCGCGCCGATCCGCCGGTCGGAGCCGTGGCCGAGGGTCTGATGCTGAAACGTTGGGACAGCCCCTATCTCGCCGGTCGTCCGAAGGGCCCCTGGTTTAAATGGAAGCGTGATCCGCACGTCATCGACGCCGTCTTGATGTACGCGCAGCGGGGTTCAGGAAAGCGGTCGAGCTTCTATTCCGACTACACCTTCGGCGTCTGGACCGAGGAGGGCGCGCTGACCCCGGTGGGCAAGGCCTATTTCGGCTTCACCGACGAGGAGTTGAAGCAGCTGGACAAGTTCGTGCGCGACCACACGATCGACCGTTTCGGACCGGTGCGGTCGGTGCGGGCCGAACGGGACTTCGGGCTGGTGCTGGAGGTCGCCTTCGAAGGGCTGAATCGCTCCACGCGGCATAAGTCGGGCGTGGCGATGCGGTTTCCTCGCGTCAGCCGCATCCGCTGGGACAAGCCGGCCCGCGAGGCCAACACGCTGGACGACGTCATGGACCTGCTGGACGCGCTGGAGAGCGGCGGCGGCCGGGTCGGTACGCCCGGAGGTCAGGCCACATGAGGGCGCGCCGGGCTTCCAATCCGCGACGGGGACGTTAGACCCGCCGCATGTCGAGCCTGTCCCTGCCCCTGACCCAAGTGATCGCCGCCGGCGAGAAGGCCGCCGCCGTCGACGTCGCCATGATCGCCAAGCTGACCGACATGGCCGGCGACTTCGCCATCAACCTGACCGTCGCCCTGCTCATCCTGGCTGTTACGGTATTTGCATCGCGCTGGGCGGCGGGCATCACCCGCCGCGGCCTGTCCAAGGTGCGCGGGTTCCGTCACGACCCGACAGTGCTGAGCTTCGCCGTTCAGGTGGTGCGCGTGCTGGTGCTGATCATCGGCCTGATCGCCGTGCTGCAGCGGCTGGGCGTCCAGACGACTTCGATCATCGCCGTTCTGGGCGCGGCTTCGTTGGCCGTGGGCCTTGCCCTGCAGGGGACGCTGTCGAACGTGGCGGCGGGTGTGATGCTGCTGGTCCTGCGGCCCTATCGGGTCGGGGACCTCATCGACGTTGGCGGGCGCGTCGGCAAGGTGCAGCGGCTGGACCTGTTCCTGACCCAGATGACGGACGCCAACAACGTCAAGATCGTCGTGCCGAACTCCAAGGTCTTCGGCGACACCATCATGAACCTCTCGGGGCAGCACACCCGCCGGATGGAGCTGAAGCTTGGAGTCGGCTACGGCGATAACCTCAACACGGCGCGCGCGGCGCTGATCTCCGCCGCCTCGGCGCATGAGAAGGTGCTGGCGGACCCGGCTCCCTGGGCCGGCGTCACGGCCCTGCTGGACAGTTCGGTCGAGATGACGCTGCAGGCATGGACCCTGTCCGAGGATTACTGGCAGGCGCGCGCCGACGTGCTTCAGGCTGCCAAGGAGGCGCTGGACGCGGCCGACATCGAAATCCCCTTCCCGCACCAGGTCGCGGTGCCCTATGGCGACGCTGAAGCCGTGTTGCCGGTGGTGCGCGTGCTGAGGGATGACGACGATGAGGGGCGAGCGCCGAGCGATCCGTCGCCAGGCGACGCCCACGTCGACAGCAGCGAGGGTTAGGCCGTGCGTTACGATTTCGGGTCCGACAACACCGCGGGCATGGCTCCCGCCGCGCTGCAGGCGCTGGTCGAGGCCAACACCGGCTACGCGCGCGCCTATGGCTCGGACGAGGTCACGGCGCGCGCGGCCGATCTGATCCGCGGCCGGCTGGATGCCGACGCCGAGGTGCGGTTCGTCTTCTCCGGCACCGCGGCCAACGCGATCGCCCTCGCGATGCTGGCCTCGCCGCACGAGGCGGTGCTGGCGCACCACGCCGCGCACATCTGCACCGACGAAACCGGCGCTCCCGGCTTCTTCGGTTCTGGCGTCGGGCTGATCGGACTGCCCGGGTTCTCTGGCAAGATCGATACTGTCGCGCTGCACGCCGCCCTCGACGAGCCCGAGGTCGGGCATCGGCAACCGGCCGCGGCTCTAAGCCTGACGCAGTCCACCGAATACGGCACGGTCTATACGGAGGAGGAACTGCGCCACTTGATCGAGCCCGCCAAGCTGCGCGGCCACCGGGTGCATCTCGACGGCGCCCGGCTGGCTAACGCCGCGGCAGCCGGGTTCGACCTGACGCAGATCGCGCGTCTGGGCGTGGACGTTCTGGTTTTCGGCGGGGCGAAAGCGGGCGCGCACTGCGCCGAGGCCATCGTCATGTTCGACCGCTCCCTGGCGCGGCGCATCGACAACCGCCTCAAGCAGGCGGGCCAGACGGCGTCCAAGACGCGCTTTCTATCGGCGCCGTTGCTGGGGCTCTTGGAATCGAATGCCTGGGAGGACGGGGCCGCCCACGCCAACCTGATGGCCCAGCGGCTGGCGGAGGGGATCGCGAGTCGATCAGCCTTCGTGCTCGCGCATCCCGTCGAGGCCAACGCCGTGTTCGTGCGCATGCCGCCGGAGGCCCATCAGCGGCTGAACGCGCTTGGCTGGGCCTGCTACCGGTTCGACGACGGCTCCGTCCGTTTCGTCTGCTCCTGGGCGACGGATGAGGCCGCCGTAGACGAGCTTCTCGAAGCGATCGCCGCTCTCTGACCTTGCGACCCGACGCCGCGACCCCAGATCGGAACAAGCCGAAACCTTGACCGTTTTGCAGTTGAGCGCCGGTCCGGCGTCCAGAGCCAGGGGCCGCACAGATGAACGCGCCGTCGCGTACGCCCGCTTGGTCGGCTGACGACCTTTCCGCCTACAGGGACGTCCGGGCGGTCATGCCCGCCCTCGCCGTTGGACTGTCGCCCGAGGATCTGGGCGCGCAGCCGATGGCGGACTGTAGTCCCGGCAAGTGGCATCTGGCCCACGGCAGCTGGTTCTTCGAGGCCATGATCCTGTCGGCGGAGCCCGGCTATCGTCCCGTGGACGACCGCTTCCAGGCCCTGTTCAACAGCTATTACGAAGCGCTGGGCAAGCGAGTGGAGCGGTGCGACCGCGGCCTGATGACCCGGCCCTCCGTGGCCGAAGTCATGGCCTATCGGCGGGAAATTGACCGCCGGATGGAGACGTGGCTCGCGGGCGGCGCGCCATCCGGTCGTCTGAGGTACCTGTTCACCCTCGGCCTGCATCACGAGCAGCAACATCAGGAGCTCTTCCTGATGGACATCCTGAACCTGATGGCTCGCTCGCCGCTCGATCCCGCCGCCTATGACCTCGAGCCCCGCTTCGCCGACCGCGAACGGGCCCGCGGGGGCATGACCCGTTTCGACGGCGGGCTGGTGGAGATCGGCCATGACGGCGAGAGCTTCGCCTTCGACAACGAGGGTCCGGCGCACCGGGTCTGGCTGGAGCCGTACCTGCTCGCGAACGATCTGGTGAACAACGCGGACTGGGTCGCCTTTATCGAAGACGGCGGCTATCGGCGGCCCGAGCTGTGGCTGTCGGACGGATGGGTCGCGGTTCGCGCCGAGCGCTGGACGGCGCCTTTGTACTGGAGCGAAGACACGGACGGCTGGAACTGCATGACCCTCGCTGGGCGAAGGCCCATAGAGCCCGAAGCGCCAGTTCGCCACATCAGCTTCTACGAAGCCGACGCGTTCGCCCGCTGGTCGGGCAAGCGGCTGCCGACCGAAGCGGAGTGGGAGCACGCCGTCCGCTGCCGCCCGGAGGCGTTCTCCAATGCTTTTGGCGAGGTGTGGCAGTGGACCGCCAGCGCCTACGCGCCGTACCCCGGCTTCCGACCCACCGAGGGCACGGCGTCCGAGTACAACGGCAAGTTCATGGCCAACCAGATGGTGCTGCGCGGCTCATCGTTCGCCACCCCCGTGGGGCATGCGCGGCTCAGCTACCGCAACTTCTTCTATCCGCAGCAAAGGTGGGCGTTCATGGGACTGAGACTGGCCGAGGACGCCGCGGCGCCGCCGAGCGCGACGGCCGACCCGGGCGAGACCGCCCGCTTCCGCCGTGATCTGCTGAGCGGGCTGACCCGCTCGCCCAAGGTTGCGTCGCCCAAATGGTTCTACGACGCCGAAGGGTCGCGCCTGTTTGAGGAGATCACCCGACTTCCGGAATACTATCCTACGCGTCAGGAAGCGGCCCTGCTCCGTGAAGTGGCGCCCCGCTGGGCCGAACGGTTCGGCCTGGGCGCGGCCTTGGTCGAGTTCGGCTCGGGCGCCAGCGAAAAGACTCGCATCGTGCTGGACGCCGCGCCCTGCCTGTCCGCCTATGCGCCGATCGACATCAGCGCCGACGCGCTGGATGCGGCCGCGCGCCGGATCGCGGAGGCCTATCCTTACCTGAACGTCATTCCGCTGGTCGGGGACTTTCTGCATCTGGGCGCGCTGCCGGCGGGGCTGGGCGACGGTCGCCGGATCGGCTTTTTCCCCGGCTCGACCATCGGCAATCTGGAGCGCGCGGAGGCGGAAGGCTTCCTTCGCGGCGCCAGAACGTTGCTGGGCGACGACGCCCTGTTCATCCTCGGTGTCGATCTCGTGAAATCGCCCGAGACACTGGTCGCCGCCTATGACGATGCCCGCGGCGTGACGGCGGCCTTCAACCGCAACCTGCTGGTGCGGGCGAACCGCGAGCTCGGCGCCGACTTCGACGTCGATGCATTCATTCACCGGGCGGTCTGGAATGCGGGCGAGTCTCGCGTGGAGATGCACCTCGAGGCGACGCGCGACATGCAGGTCGTCGTAGGGAGCGAGCGGATCGCCTTCGCCCAGGGCGAGACCATCCACACAGAGAACTCGCGCAAGTTCACCGAAGCGACGGTGCGGACAATGGCGCAGGCTGCGGGCTGGTCGGTTGCGGCGTTCGAGACGGGAGCTGCTCCGTCGGTGGCGCTGGCCCTTCTGAAGGCCTGAATCAAAAGGGGCGGCGCCTGCCGGCGCCGCCCCTTTCTGCCGTTCGTTCCGGACGCCTACTCGGCGTCGCGGTTGGTGTCGCGACCGCGCGCGCCGTGGGACGCCTCGCCGCCCTTCCGGCCGGCCTGGGCCGCAAGGCTCCGATCCTGCGAGAAGCTGCGTTTCTCGCTCGGGACGCTGGCTCCGCCCTTGCGGGCGATCTCGCGCTGGCGCTCCGGATCCATCGAGGCGAAGCCCCGCTTGGAGACTCCGGATGCGCGGGTGGACTGACCTTGAACCATCTGGGTTCCTTTCGTGGCGACGGTGGCGGTTGCTCTACCAACCCTCCCGCCTGCATGGGGTTCCGGTATCGACTTCACGGATTTGCGAACGAAATAGAGGGGTTGGACACAGCCTGGCCGTAAGGGCGTGAGTCGCCTTCGTCGCCACCGCCGGGGTCCTGCTGGGGCATCTCCTGGGGCGTCGATCCGGGATCGATGTCGGGGCCCGGCGTATCTGGCGGCGTGATCTCCGGCTGACCGCCGGGGGTGTCGGGCTCGATGAAGGTCATGGGGGAAAGCTCCTCTCCCCAGACAAACGTGTCCGTAAGGCCGGGCGTTCAATCACGATTGCGGAGGGTGGCCGAGAAGCCGGAACCGGCGCGCCCGTCGGCGGTTTGACCGGCTCAACGAACTCAAGGAGCCCGCCCGTGACCGAGACCCACGCCGCCGACACTTACGTCGAAGACATCGACGACGGGCTGGACGCGCCATCGGCCGAGCTTGAGCGCGAGGCGGACGCGATCCTGGCCGAGGCGGACGCCGCAGCCGAGGCCGCGCCGCGTCCTCTGCGTCAGGCCGTCCGCGAGGACGCGCGCATGGCCGGTGACTGGGGCCGTACCCGGGCTCAACGGCTGCGCGGTTCGGTCGAGTCCGACCCGGTGCGCGCGTCGCTGTATGCGCTGGGCATCGGCGTGGTGATCGGGCTGCTGGCCGCCCGTTGAGGCGCCAGGGCTGAGGCCCTAGGCGGGGCCGCCGGCGGCTCGGGCGATCGGCGCCCGCCGCAGCGCCTCGTCCGACACAAACGGATTGGTCCGGCGCTCGGCCCCAAAGGTCGACGTCGGACCGTGTCCCGGTACGAAAGCGACGTCGTCGCCCAGCGGCCACAGCTTGGTGACGATGGCGTTCAGCAGACTGGCGTGGTCGCTGCGTGGGAAGTCCGTCCGGCCGATGGAGCCCTGGAACAGGACGTCGCCCACCTGTGCGAACCGCGCCGCGCGGTTGAAGAAGATCACATGGCCCGGCGTGTGGCCGGGGCAGTGGAAGACCTCCCACGTCGTTTCGCCCAGCGTCACCACGTCCCCTTCGGCCAGCCAGCGGGTCGGGGTGAAGCTGCGGGCCTCCGGGATGCCGTACAACTGGCCTTGCGCAGGGATGCCGTCGATCCAGAACTGGTCTTCGAGGTGCGGGCCGATGATGTCGAGCCCGGTCTTCTCCTGCATCTCGGCCGCGCCGCCAGCGTGGTCGAGATGGCCGTGGGTGATCCAGATGGCGTCCAGCGTCAGCCCCTGCTTCGCGACGGCGGCGAGCAGGGCGTCCACCGAGCCCCCCGGATCGATGATCGCTGCCTTGAGGGTCTGGCGGCACCAGACGAGGGTGCAGTTCTGCTGCAGGGCCGTCACCGGGAAGACGGCGACGCCGATTGGGGCGGGGGAGGGGCTCATGCCACCTAGATAGCGGGCCGGGGCCGCCGCCGAAACAGGCGAGGCTTCCGCGTCTCACGTTGACCTTTCGGACCGGCCTCGACATAAGGGCGGGCTTCAAAGGCGCCGCCTCACCGGAAACGGTTACGGGCGGCCCTTTTGCTTTACCCACACCGTGCAGCGCCTGCCTTCATGGCGCCGCCCCAGAGCGTCAGAATCCGGCCATGCAAGTTGTCGAAAAGTCCAACGAAGGTCTCAGCCGCGTCATCGCGGTGACCATTCCCGCCGCCGAGCTGAACGAGAAGCTGGACGCGAAGCTGAAGGAAGTCGCGCCGCAGATGAAGCTCAAGGGCTTCCGTCCCGGCAAGGTGCCCGTGGCGCACGTCAAGAAGACCTTCGGCCGCGACCTGATGGGCGAGATCGTCAACGACGCGCTGAACACCTCGAGCCAGAAGGCCTTGGACGACGCCAAGGTGCGCCCGGCCGCCCCGGCCGAGATGAAGCTGACCTCGGACATGGACAAGGTCATCGCCGGCCAGGAAGACCTCGCCTATGAGATGGCGCTGGAGGTCATGCCCGACTTCACCCCGACCGACATCAAGAAGCTGAAGCT
>NZ_DASWNO010000153.1:0-5428 GCF_036399195.1 Brevundimonas sp. | reverse complement strand
CGCGCTGTGGCGACTGGCGCGGACCGCCTGCCCTCCGGGAGAGCGGTGACGAGATGATGTTGAGGGGGAGTCAGACCACATGAACGCATCCTTCGCGGCCCTGGCCTATCTGGTCTCCGGGGTGCTGTTCATCCTCAGCCTCAGGGGTCTGTCGAGCCCCGACACCAGCCGGCGCGGCAACACGCTGGGCATGGTCGGCATGGCGCTGGCGGTGGCGGTGACGCTGCTGACCCTGTGGTCGGCGGGAACGCTGGACCTGCTGACGCTGGGCCTGATCGCCGGGGGCGTGATCGTTGGCGGAGGGGCGGGCGCGCTGATCGCCGGCCGGGTGCAGATGACCCAGATGCCGCAGCTGGTCGCGGCCTTCCACAGCCTCGTCGGCATGGCCGCCTGCCTCGTGGCCGTCGGGGCCGTCTATGCACCCGAGAGCTTCGGCATCGCCACGGCTGCGGGGGGCATCAAGACGCTGTCGATCATCGAGCTGAGCCTCGGGGTCGCCATCGGCGCGGTCACTTTCACCGGGTCGGTGATCGCCTTCGCCAAGCTGAACGGAAACATGAGCGGCGCGCCGATCATCCTGCCGATGCGGCACCTGATCAACATCGGCCTGGCGCTGGGGCTGGTGTTCCTGATCGGCATACTGATCGGCACCGGCGGCACGGCGGTCTGGGCCTTCTGGGGCGTGTTCCTGATCGCCCTGATCCTGGGCGCCACCCTGATCATCCCGATCGGCGGGGCCGACATGCCGGTCGTGGTGTCGATGCTGAACAGCTACTCCGGCTGGGCCGCCGCCGCGCTGGGCTTCACGCTCGAGAACATCGCCCTGATCATCACCGGCGCGCTGGTCGGCAGCTCGGGGGCGATCCTGAGCTACATCATGTGCAAGGCGATGAACCGCAGCTTCATCTCGGTCATCCTCGGCGGCTTCGGGGGCGACGCCGCCGCGGCCGGAGGAGGCGCAGTCGAAACTCGCCCGGTCAAGCAGGGCTCGGCCGACGACGCGGCCTTCATCATGAAGAACGCCTCCAAGGTCATCATCGTGCCCGGCTACGGCATGGCGGTGGCGCAGGCCCAGCACGCGCTGCGCGAGATGGCCGACAAGCTGAAGGCGGAGGGGGTCGAGGTGAAATACGCCATCCACCCAGTCGCCGGGCGGATGCCGGGCCACATGAACGTCCTGCTGGCCGAGGCCAATGTGCCCTATGACGAGGTGTTCGAGCTGGAGGACATCAACTCCGAGTTCGCCTCCTGCGACGTGGCGTTTGTCATCGGCGCCAACGACGTCACCAACCCCGCCGCCAAGACCGACCCGCAGAGCCCGATCTACGGCATGCCGGTGCTGGACGTGGAGAAGGCGGGCACCGTGCTGTTCATCAAGCGCGGCATGGGCAGCGGCTATGCGGGCGTGGAGAACGAGCTCTTCTTCCGCGACAACACCATGATGCTGTTCGCCGACGCCAAGAAGATGGTCGAGGGGATCGTGAAGGGGCTTTAGAAGCCGACCGGGTGGGCCGCTGGTGTTGACCGAATATCCCTAGACAGACTAGGGTAATTACAGCGGACGCCGCTGGGCGATCCGCGCCGACAACCGGGCTGGGTATGGCTTTCGCTTCGCGAGCCTCCGCTCTGGACCGCCAAAATGGTCAACAAGATCCTCGCTCCCGACGCCCGCGCGCTGGATGAAGAGAGAGCCGCCGAGCCGGTCATACACCACGAACCGAAGGGGTTCTCCGACCGCTTCGCCCTGGGCTTCACCAAACTGCTGCGCGTCTGCGCCGACACCTTCTTCGCCAAGAAGTACGGCCACCGGGCCATCGTGCTTGAAACTGTGGCGGCCGTGCCGGGCATGGTGGGGGCGACCTTGCAGCACCTGCGCTGCCTAAGGGAAATGCGCGATGACGAGGGCTGGATCCGCACCCTGATGGAGGAGGCGGAAAACGAGCGGATGCACCTGATGACCTTCATTGAGGTGGCGAAGCCGACGTATTTCGAGCGGCTGGTCGTCCAGCTGGCCCAGGCGATCTTCTATATCGGCTTCTTCCTGCTCTATCTGATCTCGTCGCGCACCGCGCACCGGGTCGTCGGCTATTTCGAGGAAGAGGCGGTCATCAGCTACACCCTGTATCTGAAGGAGATCGACGAGGGCCGATCACCCAACGTCGCCGCTCCCGCCATCGCCATCCACTACTGGAAGCTGCCCGCGGACGCGACGCTGCGCGACGTCGTCCTGAAGGTCCGGGCCGACGAGGCCCATCACCGCGACGTCAACCATGGCTTCGCCAGCACTCTGGCCAAGCTGCCGCCCAGTCCTGTACCGTCGGCTCCCTATCCGCCCCACGCGGAGGAGCTGCGGGGCGTCGCCTGACGGGAGGACGCGATGGCCTATGAGGCGAAGACGGTCCCGGTGAAAATGCCGGTCGCTGACTTCATCGCCGCTGTCGAGAACCCTCGGCGCCGGGCCGACGCGGAGACCCTGTGCGCCCTCTTCGAGGAGATCAGCGGCGAGCCGCCGGTGATGTGGGGGCCGTCGATCATCGGCTTCGGGGCCTACCACTACCGCTACGCCAGCGGGCATGAAGGGGACGCGCCCTGGCTCGGCTTCTCGCCCCGCAAGGCCCACACGGTCGTCTACATCCTGCCGGGGTTCTCGGGTTGGGAGACGATGGTCGCGCGGCTGGGCAAGGTGAAGACCAGTGTCGCCTGCCTCTACATCAACCGACTCGACCAGATCGACATGGACGCGCTGCGCGACCTGGCCGCCGCGTCTCTGGTCGAGATGCGCGAGCGGTTCCCGGACTGATCAGGCCGCCATGCGGAAGTCGTCAGCGGGGGCGAAGGCGGGTCGGGCTTCGTCCCACAGCGCGTCCTCGTCGGCGTAACGGGCCGAGAGACCAGCGTCGATGACGTCGATGACCTGTTCCTCCAGCCGGTCCCAGACGACGGCCAGCCCGCCGCAGCCGTCGGCTTCGCAGGGGACGATCAGGTAGCGGTTGGCGGTGACGGCGGTCTGGGGGGCGAATGCGCGGGCCATGGGTCAACTCCGGTAGGTCTGTGTCCGTTGATCCTGACCATGAAGCAGCATTGCGCCAGAAACGGTCGTATGACATCGTGCGGGCATGAGACACGACAAGGCGGCGATGGTCATCGAGCTGGCGCGGCGGATGGCCGCCAGCGCCGAGGGGCTGACGCTCGACGAGATGGCGCGCGAAAGCGGCGTGGGTCGCCGCACCGCCGAGCGGATGCGCGACGCCGTGCTGGCCCTGTTTCCGCAGGCGGAGGAGGTGTCGGACCCGCCGACCAAGCGCTGGCGCATCCGCGGCGGGCTTTCAGCGTTCGAACAGGCGCCGACAACCGAAGAGCTGGTCGAGCTCAGCAAGGCGGCGCAGGGCCTGCGCGCGACCGGCGAGCCGGGCCGGGCGTCGGCGCTGGAAGGGCTGGAGCGCAAGCTGAAGTCGGCCATGCGCTCGACGACGCTGAACCGGCTGGCGCCCGATCTCGAGGCGCTGGTGCGGGCTGAGACCATCGCCGTGCAGGCCGGGCCACGGCCGTCGGCCGACGAGGCGGTGCTGACAGAGATCCGGCACGCCATCCTGGCCGGACAGCCGCTCGGATTCATCTACAGCCGGCCCGGCGCGGAGGCGCGGCGGCGCAGCGTTGCGCCGTGCGGGGTGATGTTCGGACGCGCCAACTATCTCGTCGCCGCCGACCGTGAGACCGGCCGCATCCAGACCTTCCGCCTCGACCGGATGAGCGCGGTCAAGGCCGAGGCCGGCTTGGCGGCTCCGCCGGACGACTTCGACCTGCAGGCCTTCGCCAGCCAGTCCTTCGGCATCTATCAGGACGAAATCGAGGACGTGGCCCTTCGTGTCACGCCCGACGGGGCGGTCGAGGCCCGGGCGTGGCGCTGGCATCCGACCCAGAGCATCGAGACGCAGGGCGATGGCGGCGTGGTGGTGCGGTTCCGGGCGTCAGGCATGCGGGAGCTCGCCTGGCACCTGTTCACCTGGGGCGACCGGGTCCAGATTCTCGCGCCGGAGCGGTTGAAAACGGCAATGGCCGCGGAACTGGCCGCGGCGCAGCGCGGGCTGGAGCGCGCCTGATCGGCGTCAGCCGCCCAGAGCCGCGCCGGCGATCAGCCAGCCGGTCAGCGAGGCCGCGACGACCAGTTCGATGACGACCAGATGAAGAAGCCAGTGCTTCCGTACGAACCCGAGCAAATTCACGACGGACCCCATTCAGACCCGGGCCAAACCGGTGAACCTGCAAATGGTTCAGCCATGGGCGCCGCGCGGACGCAAGCCTGACGAAAGCTTAAGCTGACGTCGCCCGCCGTCCTGTGCGAGATCACGGAGCGCAAACGGGGGAGCGCCATGCGCCAGATGATGATCGCGGTATGGGCCGCCATGGCTTTGGCCACCGCCGCGCAAGCGGGGGGGACAGTTCAGGAGGCGGGCGCCGAGCCGTCCAGACCCGCCGTGACGATCGTCCGTGACGGCGACGCCTGGACCGCGACCTATGACCTCGACCGCGACGCTCCGGTCTGGGCCTTCTTCCGCTCGGCGCTCATCGCCGGATCGCGCCAGCCGTGGCGACCCGAGCAATGGCGGGTGGTCACGCCGGGCGTGGTGCTGGAGCGGGCGGGGAACCGCGACATCCTGCGCGCTTCGGACGGCGGGGCTGTGCCGCGCCGGATCGAGATCGCCTTCACCCCCAGATCGGACAACCTGGAGGCGGACTATGGGGTGCTCGCCTTCACCGACGGCTCGGTGGCCCTGCCAAGCGGCCAGTTCGACGTCTTTCCGCTGGCCTCGGTCGCGGAGGCGGAGGCCGTGCCGCTCGATCTGACCGGCTATCCGCTGGCGACGGGCCCGGCCTCGGTGACGTGGCGCGACCGGGCGGGGCCGATCCTGTTCCGGGGCCAGCGCTTGCCTGAGGTCACCGCGGTCCAGGCCGAAACCTATGTGCTGTTCGGCGAGGCCGACGTGGTCGAGAGCGAGCGGCTGGTGACCGTGATCGACCCGCAGTTGCCGCGGTGGATCGGCGCGGCCCTCGAATCCTTCGCGCCCGGCGTCGCCGACGTCTATTCCGCCCGCCTCGGGCGCGGCCAGAGCGACCGACCCACAATCATGGTCAGCTGGGCCGGGCCGACCTCAGGCATGAACTCGATGGCCGGAAGCGTCCTGCCGGGACTGATCGTCATGCGGTTCGAGGGCGTCGGCGTGGTCGAGCCGAGCGACCGCACCCTGGCGACGGCGCGCTGGTTCATCGGCCACGAGAGCGCGCATTTCTGGCTGGGACAGATCGTCCGCTACGAGCGCGCCCGCGACGGCTGGATCACCGAAGGCGGTGCCGATCTGATGGCCATTCGCATGATGGCGACGCTGGACGCCGGTTACGAGCCGCGGATCGACCTGCAGAAGGCGATCGA
>NZ_DASWNO010000152.1:0-2888 GCF_036399195.1 Brevundimonas sp. | reverse complement strand
CCTGATCGGGGTGCTGTTCTTCTACTTCTTCGAGCAGGCGCGGGGCTTCGAGCGCGAGCAGACGTCGATCCTGCTGCTGGTCTATTTCGTAGCTGGCCTCGTCGGCGCGCCGATCTGGGCAGTGCTGGCGACGAAGATCGGAAAGCATCGGGCGCTCGCCATCGGCAGCGTCTATTTCGCGATCAGCTTCGCCGCCGCCACCCTCCTGGTCCCAGCCGGGAACTTCCCCGCGGCACTGGGGGCGATGTTCGGCACAGGCCTGGCGTTCGGCGCCGCCGACCTGCTGCTGCGGGCCATGATGGCCGATGCGGCCGACGCCATCCGTCTGGACGTTGGATCGGACCGGACCGGCCTGCTGTTCTCGATCCTGAACGCCACGTCCAAGATGGGCTACGCCGTCTCAGTGGGCGCTTTCGCGGTGCTGGAGTGGATAGGCTTCAACGCCGAGCCCGGCGCGGTCAACGACCCGGACGTGATCCTCGGCCTGCAGTGGCTGTTCATCGCCGCCCCGGTCGTGCTGCTGCTGATCTCAGCGCTGGTGCTGCGTATCTATCCGCTGACGCCCGAGAAGCACGCCGTCATCCGGGCGCAGCTGGCCGAGCGGGACGGAGAGGCCGTTTGACCCCCATCGACCGCCTCAACGCCATCATGCGGCGGCTGCGGGACCCGGTCGGCGGCTGCCCGTGGGACGTGGAGCAGACCTTCGCTACCATCGCCCCCTACACGCTGGAGGAGGCCTACGAGGTCGCCGACGCCATCGAACGCGGCGACTTCGACGAGCTGAAGAGCGAGCTGGGGGATCTGCTGTTCCAGGTCGTCTTTCACGCGCGCATGGCCGAGGAACAGGGTTTGTTCGCCTTCGACGACGTCGCGAACGCCATCGCCGACAAGCTGGAGCGGCGGCATCCGCACGTCTTCGGGGACGAGGCCGCCAAGCCCGACGGCGCCGCGCAGAAGGTCCGCTGGGAAGACATCAAGGCCGCCGAACGCGCCTCCAAACAGCAGCACGGCGTGCTCGACGACGTCCCCGTCGGCCTCCCCGCCCTCGCCCGCGCCGCCAAACTGACCAAACGCGCCGCCCGCGTCGGCTTCGACTGGCCCTCGACCGACGAGGTGTTCGACAAGCTGGATGAGGAGGTGGCGGAGCTCCGGGCCGAAATCGCCGCCGGCGACCTCGACAAGGCGCGCGACGAGATGGGGGACCTGCTGTTCGTGGTGGCCAATCTGGCGCGTAAGCTTGGGGTCGAGCCGGAGGACGCCCTGCGCGGGGCGAACGCGAAGTTCGTGCGCCGGTTCGGGTTTATTGAGACGGAGCTGTCGAAAGACGGGCGGTCGCCGGCGCAGTCGGATCTGGCGGAGATGGACGGGCTGTGGGACGCGGCGAAGGCGCGAGAAAAGGGTCCGCCATCCTAACTTGGGGCTGTATTCGCTAGCGTCGACGGTCGAAGAACTACAAGCTGCCCTGTCTCCTCCCTGTGGCGAAGCCATGGGAAGGGGGACCGCGAAGCGGTGGAGGGGTCATGACCGCGATCCTGACGGTTGAAAGAGCCTGCGACCTTCGTCGGCGGATGACTCCGCCGGAGGTGCGACTCTGGGTCTGCCTCCGCGGCAAGCGGCTCGCCGGCCTCAAATTTCGCCGCCAGCATCCGATCGGCCCATACATTCTGGACTTCTACTGCCCGTCGGCGAAGCTGGCCGTGGAAGTGGATGGGCAGAGCCACGAACATCCGGATCGCATCAAGCACGACCGTCGGCGGACCGCCTGGCTGCGTCAGCGTGAGGTCAGGGTCGTCAGGATCGCTGCCGAGGATGTCCGGCTGCATCTGGACGGCGTCGTGGATTTCATCAGACGAACCGCCATGGAGCGGCAGGTAGGCTGATACCCCTCCACCGCTTCGCGGTCCCCCTCCCCACTGCGTGGGGAGGAGACGGTCGGTGTCGTCTCCTTCCTCTTCGCGAAGCGATGGAGGGGCGCCCGACCTACCCGAATTGCCGCTCAAACCGCCCCAGCGCCGCCGGATGCAGCCGCACCGTGACATGCGTCCGGCCCTCGCCGTCCGTCTCGCGGCCCGTCACCCGGCCATTCTCGTACAGCCAGGCCAGCGCCTCGCCCTGCGACGGGTCCAGCACCAGTTCGGTTTCCGGATCGTCGTCGATCAGCCCGGCGATGGTTTCGCGCAGGGGGTCGATCCCCTCCCCGGTCCAGGCCGACACGGCCGCGGCCTTGCCCTCGCCGCGCAGCCGGTCGGCGTGATCCACGACCGACTCGCGCGCGTCGCCCTCAAGCAGGTCGATCTTGTTCCAGACCTCCAGAATCCGCCGCGCCTTTCCCTCGACCATCGGGATCTGTTTCAGCACCGCCTCCACGTCCTTCGCCTGCGCCCCCGTGTCGGGGCTGGCGATGTCGCGGACGTGCAGGATCAGGTCGGCCTCGCCGACCTCTTCCAGCGTGGCGCGAAAGCTTTCGACCAGTTCGTGCGGCAGGTCGGAGATGAAGCCGACGGTGTCGGCCACGATCGCCGGTCGCCCCTGCGGCAGGCGGATGGTGCGCTGGGTCGTGTCCAGGGTGGCGAACAGCAGGTCCTTAGCGAAGACCTCCGAACCGGTCAGGCGGTTGAACAGCGTCGACTTGCCGGCGTTGGTGTAGCCGACCAGCGCCACCGTCGGGAACGGAACCTTCTGGCGCTGCTTGCGGTGCAGGCCGCGCGTGCGCCGCACCTCCTCCAGCTCGGCCTTCAGCTTGACGTTGCGGTCGGCGATCAGGCGGCGGTCGAGCTCGATCTGGGTTTCGCCGGGGCCCCCGGTGCTGCCGGTGCCGCCGCGCTGCCGCTCCAGGTGGGTCCAGGTCCGCACCAGCCGCGAGCGCTCATAGTCCAGCCGCGCCAGCT
>NZ_DASWNO010000151.1:0-3999 GCF_036399195.1 Brevundimonas sp. | reverse complement strand
GACCTGCAGGGTTTTCTCAGGGTCTGGCTGGCGCGGGTGAAGGTGCCCGCCTCGGTGCGGCTGTCGGTCGACGTGGACCCGTACAGCTTCCTCTAACGCGGCCCCGTCAGCCGGATCTCGAACAGCTTCGGCCAGTTCTTGCCGGTGACGAAGAGGCGGCGGCCTTCCGGGTCCCAGGCGATGCCGTTGAGCACCGCGTCGGTCGGATCGAGCCCGGAGCGGTCGGGCATCAGGTTGGTCAGGTCGATAATTCCGGTGACGACGCCTGTGGCCGGGTCGATGCGGACGATGAAGTCGGTCTGCCAGACGTTGGCGAACACCTCGCCCTCGACCCATTCGAGCTCGTTGAGCATGGCCAGGGGGCGGCCGTTCAGCGTCACCGGCACACGGCCTGTCTCCGCCATCGTCGCGGGATCGAAGAAGCGCAGGGCCGGCGTGCCGTCGGACAGGATCAGCCGCTGTCCATCAGTGGTCAGGCCCCAGCCCTCGCCGGCGTAGGCGAATTCGCCCAGCGGCCGCAGGGTCTCGCGGTCCCAGACGAAGGCCTTGCCGCTGGTCCAGGTCAGGGTCACCACCCGGTCGCCGACGACCGTCAGCCCTTCACCGAAAAAGGCTGGGTCAAGCTCGCGCCGCGTCAGGACCGCGCCGTCCTCAAGCCGGACCCGGCGAACCGTCGAGGGCGCCCGTCCGGTGCTCTCCAGCAGGAGGCCCTTCTCGAACACCAGCCCCTGGGTGAAGGCGCCGGGATCATGCGGAAAGGTCCGGACGAGCTCGTAGCCGTAGACCGGCGTCTGGGCCACGACGGCCACGGGCGCGAATAGGGCGGCCAGCCCAACGACGAGGGCCGCCGCCAGCGCTGGCGCCCCGGACCTCATCGATCAGGCTCGGGTTTCGGAGGCGTCGGCGTCGGCCTCGGCGGCCTTGGCCCTCGCCTCGGCCTGGTTGGCCTGGGCCCTCAGCCTTTGGGCCGACTCGCGCTTGGTGCTGGCCTTGCGGCTCCACATGTTCAACACCTCGACCCCCGCCGAGAAGGCCATGGCGGCGTAGATGTAACCCTTCGGCACATGGGCGCCGAAGCCTTCCGCGATCAGCACCATGCCGATCATGAGCAGGAAGCCGAGGGCCAGCATGACCACGGTCGGGTTCTTGTTGATGAAGTTGGCCAGCGGGTCGGCGGCCAGCAGCATCACGGTGACGGCGACCAGAACGGCCGTGACCATGATCGGCAGGTGATCCGTCATGCCGACGGCGGTCAGGATGGAGTCGATCGAGAACACCAGGTCCAGCAGGATGATCTGGAAGATGGCCGAGCCCACATTGGAGATGACCATGTCGGCCTTGTCCTTCTCCAGCAGGTCGTCGCTGGGAGACGGGTCGACGGTGTGGTGGATTTCCTTGGTCGCCTTCCAGACCAGGAACAGGCCGCCCGCGATCAGGATCATGTCCTTCCACGAGAATTCGTTGCCCATCACGGCGAAGACGGGCGCCGTCAGGCTGACGATCCACGCGATCATCGACAGCAGGGCCAGACGCATGATCAGCGCCAGCGAGATGCCGATGCGGCGGACCCGCGAGCGGTGCTCTTCCGGCAGCTTGTTCGAGAGGATGGAGATGAAGATCAGATTGTCGATCCCCAGCACCACCTCCATCACGATCAGTGTGATCAGGGCCGCCCATGCGGCGGGATCGGTCAGAAGCGCGGCGATTTCGGTCATCCGCCCGGGATAAGCCAGGCGGTGGCGCTGCGCCATAATTTTCCGTTCCGGCAGGGCGCGTCAGGGCGCCGCGCTTGACGGGCGCCTCTGGACCCGGCCCGCGCGCTCGCCTAGCCAAGGGCGAACTGCATTCCTTCTGTCAGGTGAAGCGTGCCCTCAGGTCTTGCCGCCCTTCTCGACGACGTCGCCACCATCGCCAAGATGGCGGCGGCCTCGGTCGACGACGTGTCCGCCGCCGCCGGCCGCGCCAGCATGAAAGCCGCCGGGGTGGTCGTCGACGACGCGGCGGTGACGCCCGGCTACGCCATGGGCTTTTCGCCCCAGCGCGAGCTGCCCATCATCCGCAAGATCGCCGTCGGTTCGCTGAAGAACAAATTCCTGATCCTGCTGCCCGGCGCGTTGCTGATCAGCGCCTTCGCGCCCTGGGCGCTGACGCCGCTGCTGATGCTCGGCGGGGCCTATCTGTGCTTCGAGGCGTGCGAGAAGCTGTGGGAGAAGCTGGCGGGCCACGGGGACGGCGAGGTTCCCGCGGACGAACTGGCTCTGTCGTCCGAGGAACAGGAGAAGAAGATGGTGGGTTCGGCGATCCGCACGGACTTGATCCTGTCGGCCGAGATCACCGCCATCGCCCTGGCTGACCTGGCCGAACGCCCGCTGGCGACGCAGGCGGCGGCCCTGGCTCTGGTCGGTCTGCTGATCACGGTGGTGGTTTATGGCGCCGTCGCCCTGATCGTGAAGATGGACGACATCGGCCTGCATCTGGCCGAGCGTCCCTCGGCGCCTGAGCGCGCGCTGGGCCGGGGCCTGGTTCGCGCCATGCCGGTCGTGCTGGCCGGACTGGCGACCATCGGCACCTTGGCCATGCTGTGGGTCGGCGGCGGAATCCTGGTTCACGGCCTGCACGAGTTTCATCTCGATTTCCTGCCCGGCCTGATCGAGGGGCTGGCACGCGCCGCCGGTGGTGTGCCGCTGATAGGGCCCGTGACCGGCTGGCTGACCACGGCCGCCGCCTCGGCCGTCGTCGGCCTGGTCGTCGGCGGGGTCATCGTGGCGGTCATGCACCTGATCCCGCGCGGCAAACGCGCCGCGCACTGACAGGGTGCGGCAATCCGACGGACCATCCGGGCCCGCCTCGGTTGCGGCGGCGGGGGATGGGTGCTATCAGGCGCCCGGCTGAGCCGGAGGGCGCGTCGCAAGGCGCGTCCCCGGTTTGCTTTCTTGAAGCATTTCAAGACTTTGGTCGGTGCGCAATCCGCCGCCGGCCGCAACCCGAACGCTAACCCGCGCGGACCTTACAAGTGGCTGACGATTACAGGACGACGGAAGTCGGAGAGCGCTACGCACAGGCGCTGTTCGATCTGGCTGACGAGACCGGCGCCCTGGAAGCCGTGCGCGCCGATCTCAAGTCGCTGCGCGCCGCCTGGAACGACAGCGCCGACCTGCGCCGTCTGGCCACCTCGCCGGTGATCGCGTCGGAAGACCAGCAGAAGGGTCTCGTCGCCATCGCCGACGCCGCCCGCTTCAACGGCGTGACGCGCAACTTCCTCGGCCTGCTGGGCCAGAACGGCCGCGCCCGCGACCTGCCGGGCGTCATCGCCGGCTTTGACGCCCTGTATGCGAAGAAGACGGGCGTGGTCGCCGCGGAGGTCGTGTCGGCCCAGGCCCTGACCGCCGCGCAGATGACGTCGATCCAGTCCGCCCTGCGCGCCTCGCTGGGCAAGGACCCCGAAATGACCGCCCGGGTCGATCCGTCGATCCTCGGCGGCCTCAAGGTCAAGGTGGGCTCGAAGCTGTTCGACGCCTCGCTGAAGACCAAGCTCGACCAGATGAAGTTCGCACTGAAGCGCGCGTAAGCGCGCTGACCCACCAGAATGCACCGGGCCTGATCGCCCGACCCAAGAGACGATAACAGAGAGCCTGTCATGGACATCCGCGCCGCCGAAATCTCGGCCATCCTCAAGTCGCAGATCGCCAACTTCGGCGTCGAAGCCGACGTTTCCGACGTCGGCCAGGTGCTGTCGGTCGGCGACGGCATCGCCCGCATCCACGGTCTGGACAACGTCCAGGCCGGCGAGATGATCGAATTCCCCAAGGCCGGCGTGAAGGGCATGGCCCTGAACCTCGAGCGCGACAACGTAGGGGCCGTGATCTTCGGCGCCGACGCCCAGATCGCCGAGGGCGATGAAGTCCGCCGCCTGGGCGAGATCGTGGACGTGCCGGTCGGCAAGGGCCTGCTGGGCCGCGTCGTCAACCCGCTGGGCGAGCCGATCGACGGCAAGGGCCC
>NZ_DASWNO010000150.1:0-7403 GCF_036399195.1 Brevundimonas sp. | reverse complement strand
CGTCTATGTCGAAACCCCCGACGGCGCCTCGGCCCTGAAGCTCGAGGACCCGCGCCTGCCCATGATGATGGCGCGGCCGGGCGTCCACGCCGACGCGCCCGAGGCCGAAAAGCCATTCGTCTATCTGGCGCCGCAGCCGGGGACGGTCCTGATGTGGGAGAGCTGGCTGCGCCACGAGGTGCCGCCGAACGCCGCGAGAAGCGAGCGCATATCCGTCAGCTTCAACTACGCCTGAGGCGAGGTCACTCGGCCTCGGACAGGTGGTCCGACAGGATCTCGTTCATCTCGAACATTGTGAAACGGTCCTTGCCGAACACAGCCTTCAGTGGCTCGTCCGCGTTGATCTCCTGCCCATCCTGCAGGTCGTTCTTCTTGATGTAGTCCCACAGGCCGCTGACCACGTCGGCCCGGCCCATGGGACCCTCGCCGACCACCGCCTGAAGCTCGTCCGACAAGATCAGCGGCCGATGCAGGCCGTCGTTCTCTTCACCGGCTCCGGGTCCTTCATTCTGCGCCATCTCGCACTCCGCTGGCTCCGACCCCTCGACGCGCCGGGACAACCGCGGCTCAGGGATAACGGTTCCAGCCGCCTTCAAACCGCCGCGCCGGGGCTCTAGTCATTTGCCCTGACGGCGGCGGGTCGCTACATCCCGCGCCAACTTCCCCG
Organism: Brevundimonas sp.; assembly: GCF_036399195.1. Taxonomy (GTDB): domain Bacteria; phylum Pseudomonadota; class Alphaproteobacteria; order Caulobacterales; family Caulobacteraceae; genus Brevundimonas. The sequence continues at coordinate 6,736 of NZ_DASWNO010000150.1, read as the reverse complement.
CACTTCCAGACGACAGGGCGCGACGCACCTCATGGCGCAGCAATACATTTTCCAGATGCAGGGCCTGACCAAGGCCTTTCCCGGCGGCAAGAAGATCTTCGAGAACATCTGGCTGAGCTTCTACAACGACGCCAAGATCGGCGTCGTCGGCGTCAACGGCTCGGGCAAGTCCACCCTGCTGAAGATCATGGCCGGGCTCGACAAGGAGTTCTCGGGCGAGGCCAAGGCCGCCGACGGGATAAAGCGCGGGTATCTGGAGCAGGAGCCGCACCTCGATCCGGCGCTGAACGTCCGCGAGAACGTGGAATCCTGGTGCGAGGAGAAGCAGTGGGTCAACCGCTTCAACGCCATCGCCGGCGAGATGGCCGAGAACTACTCCGACGAGCTGATGGAGGAGATGACCGCCCTCCAGGAAAAGATCGACGCCGGCGACGTCTGGGACATCGACAGTCGCATCGAAATGGCCATGGACGCCCTTCGCTGCCCGCCCGACGACTGGGAGGTCACCAACCTGTCCGGGGGGGAGAAGCGCCGCGTGGCGCTGGCCCGGCTGCTGCTGAGCAAGCCCGACATGCTGCTGCTCGACGAACCCACCAACCACCTCGACGCGGAGTCGGTGGCCTGGCTGCAGCATCACCTGGAGAACTTCCCCGGCTGCGTCATCCTGGTGACCCACGACCGCTACTTCCTGGATCTGGTGACCAAGTGGACGCTGGAGCTGGACCGCGGCAAGGGCCATCCGCACGAGGGCAACTACTCCTCGTGGCTGGAAGCCAAGACCAAGCGTGTGGTGCAGGAACAATCGGAATCCGAAGCCCGCCAGCGCGCCCTCACCCGCGAACTGGAATGGGTCCGATCGGGCGCCAAGGCCCGTCAGGCCAAGTCCAAGGCCCGTCTCGCCGCCTATGAGCGGATGGTTGACGAGCAGGAGAGCATGCGCGGGGCCCAGACCCACGCCGTCATCCAGATACCGCCCGGCCCGCGCCTGGGCAATGTCGTGCTGGAGACCGAGGGGCTCGAGAAGTCCTACGGCGACAAGCTGCTGTTCAAGGACCTGACGTTCAAGCTGCCGCCCAATGGGATCGTCGGGGTGATCGGCCCGAACGGCGCCGGCAAGTCGACCCTGTTCCGCCTGATCACCGGTCAGGAACAGCCCGACGCCGGAACCATCAAGGTCGGCGAGACCGTCAAACTGGCCTATGTCGACCAGAGCCGCGACGACCTGAAGCCGGACGAGACCATCTGGCAGGCCATCTCCGGCGGCACCGACGTGATGATGGTCGGCAAGCGCGAGATCAACACCCGCGCCTATGTCGGCAGCTTCAACTTCAAGGGCGGCGACCAGCAGAAGAAGGTCGGCCAACTGTCGGGCGGCGAGCGCAACCGCGTGCACCTGGCCAAGACGCTGGCGACCGGCGGCAACCTGATACTGCTCGACGAACCGACCAACGACCTCGACATCGAGACGCTGCAGAACCTCGAGGAGGCGCTGGACGGCTTCGCCGGCTGCGCGGTGGTCATCTCCCACGACCGGTGGTTCCTTGACCGTCTGGCGACGCACATCCTCGCCTTTGAGGGCGACAGCCACGTCGAATGGTTCGAGGGGAACTTCGAAGCCTATGAAGAGGACAAGAAGCGTCGTCTCGGCGTCGAGAGCCTGATCCCCCACCGGATCAAGTTCCAGAAGTTCGGGCGCTGATCGATCTGTGATAGGATGCAGGGCATGAGCGAACTCCTGTCCCGCATCACCATCGAAGACGTGAAATGCGGCGGGCGTCCATGCATCCGGGGCATGCGAATACGCGTGCAGGACGTGCTCGATATGCTGGCTGGCGGCGCCTCGGCGGAGCAGATCCTGGGCGACTACCCGTACCTTGAGCCGGACGACATCAGGGCCTGCCTCGCCTATGCTGCCGCCACGATCGGCGACACGGTCGTGATCGCCGCGTGAGGTTCATCGTCGACGCGCAACTACCCCCGGCTCTCGCCGAGTGGCTAGGTGCGCGGGGACACGAGGCCGAACATGTATGCGACCTGTTCCAACTGAACGCGACAGACGACGCGATCTGGTCTCTGGCCCGCACCCACTCGCGGGTCATCGTAACGAAGGATCGCGACTTCGCGCTGTGGGCGGCTGATCGCCGCGACGGCCCCCAGGTCGTGTGGATTCGCCTTGGGAACGCAAGTCGCGACACTCTGTTCGCGTGGCTGGAACCGCGCTGGCCGCGCATTCTGGCCAGTCTCGGTGAAGGGGTTCATCTGGTCGAGGTCCGCCCATGACCCAGCGCCCCGCCGTTCTGATCGTCCAGCCGCATCTGGCGCCGCTGAGCGATTTTCTAGAGCCGCTCTACGACGTCTATCGCCTGTGGGAAGGGCCGCCGATCGAGGCGGAGCGCGACATCGGCGCGGTGATCGTGGCCGGCGAATTCTCGCTGGATACCGCGCTGATCGAGCGTCTGCCGAACCTGAAGCTGATCGCCTGCTTCACCTCCGGCTACGATGGCATCGACGTGGACTGGTGCAGGGCGCGCGGTCTGCCGGTCACCCATGCGCCCGGCGTGAACCATGAAGATGTCGCGGACCACGCCATCGGCCTGATCCTGGCGGCGCGGCGGCTCATCTCGGAGGGCGACCGGAGCGTGCGCGCCGGGCGCTGGAGCGCGGATGCCAAGACCATCACGCCGTCCCTCAACGGCCAACGGCTGGGGATCGTCGGCCTGGGCGCGATCGGAGAGGCTGTGGCGCGCCGGGCGGAGGCGCTGCGGATGGTCGTCGGCTGGTGGGGTCCACGCGAGAAGGATGCGGTATGGCCGCGCGCGGAGTCGCTGACTGAACTCGCACGAGGCAGCGACATACTGGTGGTCGCTTGCCGGGCCGACGACAGCAACATCGGCCTGATCTCGGGCGAGGTGATCGAGGCGCTTGGGCCCACGGGCCTGCTCGTCAACGTGGCCCGCGGACAGCTTGTCGACGAAGAGGCCTTGATCGCGGCTTTGAAGGACGGACGGCTGGGGCAGGCGGCGCTTGACGTGTTCGAGCAGGAGCCGGTCGACGCCGGCCGGTGGGCCGACGTTCCGAACACCGTCCTGACCCCGCACACCGGCGGCGCGACAACAGAGGCGGTGCAGGGCATGCTGATGCTGCTGATGCAGAACCTACAGGCGGCGTTTGCCCGCGAACCTCTGAAGACTCCCGTCCCCTAGAGCCTTTCGGTCAGTGTCAGTCGCCTTCGGGCATGGGCGGGAAGGGATCGGGTGCAGGCGTGCTGGGCATGGAGGGAGCCCGTGGCGGCGCCGGCGGTCGGGGCAGCTCGTCACCCGTCAGGCGACCATCGCCATTGGCGTCCATCCGGGTGAACAGGCGGGCGGCGCCCGCAGCCATTTCTTCGCGGCTGATCCGTGAGTCCCCGCTGGCGTCGGACTGAGCGATCGCCGCTCGGAGCCGCCCTCCCCCCATGGCCGCCGCTCCGCCCTGCGTCAGGACCAGCAGCTCGCCGCTGGTCAAGGCGGCGTTCTGATCGACGTCGAGACGGGTGAACAGCCGATCCGCCCAGGCGGCGACCTGCGCGCGTTCGGTCGGCGGGGCCATGCCCGCGCCCGGTCGGGAGCCGGGCCCCGCCGATGGCACGGCTGTGGTCTGGGCCGAGGCGGTTGACGCGCCGACGGCGGCGGATACGAGGGCGGCGAGCAAGACCGAACGGAACATGGCTTCCTCCAGCGACGACTGAAGGGTCCAGAATGCGACCGGCGCGCGCGCCTTACCAGCGGATTCTGCTTGCCAAATTATATAAGGATATCTTTATATAAAGAGATGTCATTCAGCGCCGACCAGACCGTCGAAGCCCTCCGCGCCGCCGGCGAACCGACCCGCCTGCGCATCCTCTCCCTGCTCGCGGGGGAAGAGCTTTCGGTGATGGAACTGTCGCGGATTCTGGACCAGAGCCAGCCCCGCGTGTCCCGCCACCTGAAGCTGATGGCCGACGCCGGATTGATCGAACGCTTCCCGGACGGGGCCCGTGTTTTCTACCGCCTGTCCTCTGACGTCCCGGCGCGGCGGCTGATCGACACCGTGCTGGACCTGCTGGACGTCTCCGCCGGCGAAGCCGACGACCGGCGCCTCGAGACGGTTCGCAAGGACCGCGAAGTTGCGGCCAACACCTATTTCGAGCGCGTCGCGCCGCAGTGGGACCGGATCCGTTCGCTGTACGTCTCCGAAAGCGCCGTCGAGGACGCGATCGCCAGAGCCGCCGGCGAGGGCCCGTTCGAGCGGGTGGTCGATCTGGGCACCGGGTCCGGGCGCATGCTGACGCTGCTGGGACGACGGGCCAAGATGTCGGTCGGGCTCGATCTCAGCCAGAACATGCTCAATATCGCCCGCGCCAATGTCACCAAGGCGGGGCTGGACAAGGTCGAGCTGCGCCATGGCGACATCTTCGCCACCCGACTGCCTCAACAGAGCGCCGACCTGGTGATGGTCCATCAGGTGCTGCACTACCTCGTCGACCCGGCTGCCGCGGTGGCCGAGGCGGCGCGTCTGGTGATGCCCGAAGGGCGGCTGTTGATCGTGGACTTCGCGCCGCACCAGATGGAGCATCTGCGCGAGGAGCATCAGCATCGACGGCTGGGGTTCTCGGACTCCGAGATGCGCCGATGGCTGACGGACGCCGGGCTCCAGCCGTCCGCGCCGATCGCCCTGCCGCCCGACACCGACGGCCTGACGGTCTGCATCTGGACCGCTCAGCGCCCCGCCGTGGCCAAGGCGAACGTCGCATGAGCATCGCACCCCGCAGCCTCGCGGAAGCCCGCGCCCTGCTGCTGTCGCCGCTGGGCCCCGTGGCTCGCGCCGGGCAGGACCTGTCGCGCCCGCGCGTCTCGTTTGAATTCTTCCCGCCCAAGTCCGACGAGGCCGAGGCCAACTTGTGGAGGGCGATCCAGCGCCTTGCGCCGCTGAACCCCGCCTTCGTCTCGGTCACCTACGGCGCCGGCGGATCGACGCGCGAGCGGACCCACCGCACCGTCAGCCGCATCCTCTCGGAAACGTCGCTGAGCCCTGCCGCACACCTGACCTGCGTCGAGGCCAGCCGCGACGAAGTCGACGAGGTGATCCGGGACTACAAGGCCTCGGGCGTGAACCACATCGTCGCCCTGCGCGGTGATCCGCCGGGCGGCGCCGGGATCGGCGGAGCCTACCAGCCACGCGCCGACGGCTACGCCAACGCCACCGAACTGGCGCAGGCCATCAGTCGGGTCGGCGGCTTCGACATCACCGTCGGCGTCTATCCTGAGCGGCACCCCGAGAGCCCGTCCATCGATCACGACATCGACGTGCTGAAGGCCAAGATCGACGCCGGAGCCACCCGGGCGGTCAGTCAGTTCTTCTTCGACATGGACGCCTTCCTCCGCTTCCGCGATCGTGTGCGGGCGGCGGGCGTGACCATCCCGCTGATCCCGGGGATCATGCCGGTGTCCAACTTTACCGGGCTGACCCGGATGTGCGGCGCCTGCGGCGCCTCGATCCCCGACTGGCTCAAGGCGCATTTCGACGGGCTCGACGACGACCCTGAGACGCGCAAGCTGCTGGCGGCCTCCGTCGCCGCCGAAACCTGCGCCCGCCTGCAGGAAGAAGGTTTCGCCGACTTCCACTTCTACACCCTGAACCGGGCCGACCTCGTCTATGCGATCTGCCGGGTGCTGGGCGTGCGGGAAACCCGTTTGGAGACCGTCCAGTGACGCGCGCCGACCGCATCGCCGCCCTGCATGCCGCCGCGCGCGAGCGCATCCTCGTGCTGGACGGCGCCTGGGGCGTGATGATCCAGCGCAGCGAGCTGTCCGAAGAGGATTTTCGCGGCGGGCGCTTCGCCGACCACAACGGCCAGATGAAGGGCAACAACGACATCCTGTGCCTGACACGCCCGGATGTCATTTCCGGCCTGCACGACCAGTATTTCGCCGCCGGCGCGGATATCTCCGAGACCAACACCTTCTCGGCCACCGTGATCGCCCAGGACGACTACAAGCTCGACGGACAGGCCGTCTGGGACATCAATCTGGAAGGCGCGAAACTCGCCCGCGCGGCCGCCGATCGCTGGACCGCGAAGGAGCCGCACAAGCCGCGCTTCGCCGCCGGTTCGATCGGGCCGTTGAACAAGATGCTGTCGATGTCGTCGGACGTGAACGATCCCGGCGCGCGGCTGGTCACCTTCGACCAGGTTTATGACGCCTACCGTCATCAGGTGCGGGCGCTGAACGAAGGCGGCGTCGACCTCTATCTGATCGAGACCATCACCGACACGCTGAACTGCAAGGCCGCGATCAAGGCGATCAAGGACCTCGAGGACGAGGGCCTGGAGGCCCTGCCGATCTGGATTTCGGGCACCATCACCGACCGCTCGGGCCGGACCCTTTCGGGCCAGACAGCCGAGGCCTTCTGGAACAGCGTGCGCCACGCCAAACCCTTCGCCGTGGGCTTTAACTGCGCCCTTGGCGCGGACCTGATGCGGCCGTTCATCGCCGAACTCTCGCGGGTGGCGGACACGCTGGTCGCGGCCTACCCCAACGCCGGCCTGCCCAACGCCATGGGCCAGTACGACGAGCAACCGCACGAGACCGCCCACTTCATCGAGGAATGGGCGGCCTCGGGTCTGGTCAACATCGTCGGCGGCTGCTGCGGCACCACGCCGGATCACATCCGGCACACGGCGCAGGCGGTGTCGAAACTGCCGACGCGCGAAATTCCC
>NZ_DASWNO010000149.1:0-7983 GCF_036399195.1 Brevundimonas sp. | reverse complement strand
CTACTTCTTCAGCCGCTTGGCGTTGGCGACGGCCGTCCTGTGGATCGGGCGCATGGCGTCGGCCTGGCCCTTCAGCAGTTCGGTGTTGAGGGTCAGCATCTGGCCCGCGGCGCGGCTCCACCAGCCGAGGGCGTAGCTATACTGGGCCTGTAGCGCCGCCGCGGGAGTCTGGGCGGCGGCGATCGAGGCGGCGGCCTGCGTCGCCAGCCCGGCCTCGGCGACGACGCTGGAGCCGACCCGGCCGCCGATGTCGCCGAAGGTCCGCGCCATGGACGAGGCCGAGGCGGACAGGGCCTCGACCTTCTCGCTGCTCATCAGGGACATCTCCGCCAAGTCGACCTTGGACGGGTCGGCCATGCCGGCGGCCATGATGGTCAGCCGGGCGTTGATCACGTCCCCGGCGGCCTGCAGCATCTCTCCGCCGGAGATCGCGGCATCGGCCGCGGAAGCGGTCTGGCGGGTTATCCGGCGGCTGGTCTTCAGCGCCTTGTCGATCGGTGTCATGTCCCTGCCTTGGGCCGCTTTCAGGCGTCGAGCAAGACCTCGGCGGCGAAGTCGGCGACATCCTTGAGCAGGGCGGGCACGGCGGCGTCGATGATGGTCTGGCCCTTCTCCGGGCTGGCCTGGGCGGGGTCGGAACCGATGCGACCGTCGGGGAAGCGGGCGCGGTAGTCCAGCGCATCGCGGATCGGCCCGACCGGCGCGATCTGCGGGCTGTAGTCGGCGGTCTTGACCAGATGCGGGTAGGCGGCCTGGGTCACGGCGATCTCGGACGGCGTCGCGTGCATGCCATGGCCAGTCGGGAACATTCGGGTGCACAGGCCGTGGACCCCAGGCAGGTCCCACCAGTTCTTCAGCTTCAGGACGAACGGCGGCTGCTCCTCGACGAAGCTCCACTCGGCGTAGATTTCGGCGAAGGTCGCCTCGATGGTGGCGACGTTGCCGCCGTGGCCGTTGAGGAAATAGATCCGCTCGAAGCCGTGCCGCGACAGCGATGAGACCCAGTCGGTGATGGCCGCCATGAAGGTGGAGGGGCGCAGCGAGATGGTGCCGGCGAAGGCGAGGTGGTGCTGGGCCATGCCGATGTTGAAGGTGGGGGCGACGATCAGACCCTGGTCCTGCTTCTCGGCGGCGTGGGCGATGATCTCGGGGCACAGCCAGTCGGTGCCGAGCAGACCGGTGGGGCCGTGCTGTTCGTTGGAGCCGATGGGGACGACGACGGTCTTCGTGGTCTGCAGCCGCGCATCGATCTCCGGCCAGGTCGAAAGGTGCATCAGCATTGGGAGGCGCTCCGGAACTCGAGACTCGAACTCCCGGCGCTCTAGGCCGATTGGCGGCCGGAGCCAACCGCCGAGGCCCAAACAGCGGGCCCGGCGCGATGTGCGGCGCTGCTCCGCTCGACAAAGTACGCGGCACGGCTTGATCCGCCGCCCCGACCGTGCGTTTCACCGCCCATGAAAAAGCCCGACAAGCCCGCCGTCCTCTCCATCCGCAACGCCAAGCTCAGCGACCTCGATGCGATCTCGACGCTGGTCGCCAAGGTCTACAAGGACATGCCGGCGCTGACGCCCGGCATGCTGCGCGGCCAGATCGCCGCCTATCCGGACGGCCAGTTCGTGGTCGAGTACGACGGCGACATCGTCGGCTACGCCGCCGGCTTCCGCATCGACGAGAAGACGGCCATGTCGCCCCACACCTGGGGGCAGATCACGGGCGGGGGTTACGCCGCCCGGCATGATCCCGTCGGGGAGTGGTTCTACGGCATGGAGGTGTGCGTCGATCCGGACCGCCGCCGCCTGCGCATCGGCCAGCGGCTCTACGACGCGCGGCGCGACCTGTGCGAGGCCGAGAACCTGCGCGGCATCGTCTTCGGCGGACGCATGCCTGGGCTGGGCCGGCGCAAGGCCGCCTACCCGGACCCTCGCGAATATCTGGACGCCGTCACGGCGCGGAAACTGAACGACCCCGTCATCGGCTTCCACATGCGCGGCGGGTTCGAGCCGATCGGGGTGCTGGAGAACTATCTGAGCTCGGACACGGCCTCGATGGGGCACGCGGCGCACATGGTGTGGCGCAACCCGTACTACACCGAGACGCACGGCCGAGGCGCGGCCTTCGCCGTCAAGGAGACGGTGCGGGTGGCGACGGTGCAGCTGCAGGCCCGCAAGGTCGCCAGCTTCGAGGAGTTCATCTCCAACATCGAGTATTTCGTCGACGTGACCTCGGACTACCGCTCGGACTTCGTCGTGTTTCCGGAGCTCTTCACCCTCCAGCTGCTGTCGCTTGAGTCCAAGAAGCTGAGTCCGGTCGAGTCGATCGAGGCCCTGACCCGCTACACGCCGCGCTTCGTCGAGGCGATGCGCAAGATGGCGGTGGAGTACAACATCAACATCATCGGCGGCTCTCACCCGACCCAGACCGACGACGGCGACATCCAGAACGTCGCCTATGTCTTCCTGCGCGACGGCTCGGTGCACGAGCAGGAGAAGATCCACCCGACCCCGAACGAGCGCCACTGGTGGAACATCAAGGGCGGCGACCGCGTCCACGCCATCCCTACCGACTGCGGCCCGATCGGGGTGCTGATCTGCTACGACTCCGAGTTCCCGGAGCTGGCGCGGCGGCTGGTCGACGAGGGCGCGCGGCTGCTGTTCGTGCCGTTCTGCACCGACAACCGTCAGGGCTATCTGCGTGTCCGCTACTGCTCGCAGGCCCGGGCCATCGAGAACCAGTGCTACGTCATCCTGTCGGGCAACGTCGGAAATCTCCCGAACGTCGAGAACATGGACATCCAGTACGCCCAGTCCTGCATCCTGACTCCCTGCGACTTCCCCTTCGCCCGCGACGGGGTGGCGGCGGAAGCCAGCGAGAACGTCGAGACCGTCACCGTCGCCGACCTCGACCTGTCGGACCTGGCCTGGGCCAAGTCGCAGGGCACGGTGCGCAACCTGCGCGACCGCCGGTTCGATCTGTACAAGACGGTGTGGGCGGACGGGGGGTGAGGTCAGCCGACCATGCTCACGAACGCCGGTCAGGCGTTGGCGGCGCACAGGTTCCCAAGCGGCCTCGGAGAATGCCCGCAATGGGTGGAAAGCGGACACCAAGGCTATCGGCTAAACCGAGGTAGCCGGTGGATTATGAAGCGCTTCAGCCGGTGTGTTTGGGTGTAGGCCCGGTTTGACAGGCTGGCAGGCGAAGCTAGCAGGTTCCGCGACCACCCCCTGTCCAGCCGGAGAGACGGCGTTCGGTGAGAGGGTCACTCCAAAGGGCTGGAGCAGTTGTCCGACATAGTTTTCAGGCACAGCACCACCGACGCCGTAGCGGGCCGGCAGGCTTCCTTCGCCAGGTGCATAATGGGTGCCGAAAAGTCGATCGATGAAAGACAGTTGACCAGCGAAATTCCGGTCGTATGCCTCCGCCTGGTCGGCGTGGTGCCAGTGGTGAAAGCGAGGCGAGGTCAGCAGCACACCCAACGGCCCAAGATCCAATCGCACGTTGGAATGCAGCAGGGGCGCGTGAATCCGGTAGACGATGGCGTAGATCAAAAGCGGTAGCGGAGAGAATCCCAGCACGATCGCGGGCAGGGCCATCATCGTCGAGTTCAGAATTTGGTCGACCGGATGCACCCGGTAGGCGGCTAGCCAGTCGAGGTTTTCACTGGAATGGTGCACTGCATGGAAACGCCACAGCAGCGGTACGGCATGGCACAGCCGGTGAGCGGCGTATAAGCACAGGTCCGACAATACCAGGAGTTCGAGGAACTCCAGCCAATCGGGTTGCGCCCGCACGGCTTGTCGGAGCGGCTCGGGCACCGCTGAGATAGCGAAAACGCTTGCCGCTAGAACCGCCACCGTCGTCCCAAGCCTTATCAGGGTCCCGGACAAAAAGACGTGCATAAGGTCGATCTTCCAACCGGGCCGAAGCGTGTTCTGGCCGGGATGCAGAGGTAGCAACCGTTCAAGGATCAGAAGGACGCCGCCGGTCGCAAACACAAAAAGGAAACCGATCATCGTCTGCATCAGTAGACGAGGGGGAGCAGCCGGAACCGGCCTTTTTGGGTATAGTTCTGGTGAGTGACGCACTGCATTAAGATGCGTTCCTCAGCTATAGTTCGCGCAACCCGGCAGGTAGTCCACAATCGCCACCCGCGCGAACCAGTCGAGCATGAGACGGAGTTTTCGTGCGCGGTCCGTCGAGTGCATTTCGCGACGCTATCCAATGCGCCTTGCCGTCCGATTAAGATAAGGCCGCTGCCCATGCGGCCGTCGAGGCCCGATGGATCGGTCACCTCCGCGGTGATCGCAGAGCTCGGACCAGCCAAGACCCACTTTTCGCCCGGCTCACACAATGTCCGCTAAGGGTCGGGAGCGGACCGTCGCCTAAGGTTGGGAAGCTGACGTTGCGTGTCGGCGGAAAGCAGTCGGATTGGTCAGGCGTCGGGTGCTGTTCGTCGCAAAGGAAGATACCCGTCGAACTTAAGCGGCCTTCTTCTTGAGCGCACGACCGAGCCAAAGGGTGAGCCCCGCACTTGCAAATATCATCCCGAGGGCAATCCATTGAAGCTCATCAAGTGCCTGCTCGCCATCTGGCATGGTGCGGAGATAGAGCAGCGCAACAATTATGCCCACGGCCACGCCAGCCAGCAGTGACCTTAGTCGATCCAGATACACCATAGGCCCCTCACCCCTCCGCAGCCGTCACTCTAGGTGCACGTGTCGAAGGTCCGCAATGGGTCGCCAGCCGACCGTCGCCTGAGGGCGGAAAGTGGACGTCAGTGCTTTTGGCCCATCTCCAGAACTCTCCGGAGCCAGGCCTTCAGTCGAAGATGCCTCCGCTGAAGATACGTCGCCGCCAGAATGAGCCTCCAACCGACGCCGCCGCTCAGCGCGAGCAGAGCCCTATTCCTCCGTCGGCGCGGCCGCCTCGCGACGGGCGCGCACGACGGCATCCGCGACGTTACGGGCTTGGGCATTGAGATTGATACGGTTCTGCTCGGCCGAATACAGCCCGCGCAGATAGGCCATGTCCCAGTCGGTCAGGCCGTCGACCCGCTCGGGGGTGTCGAACAGGTTCAGCACCGTGTCGTAGCGCGCGCTTTCGGCGTCGTCGTCGATCTGGGCCAGGGTCACCATGGCCATGTAGTCAGCCAGCTTGTTCACCGGCAGGCCGCTGACGTCGTCCATGTCGACGATGATTATGACCTTGTTCATGTCGTCGCGGATCTGGCTGACCAGCCGAGACGCCGCGAAGACAAAGATCACCGGGGGAGACTCGCCGGGCAGGCGGATGGCGCGTTCGCCATTTACCGAGTTCACCGGCATGCTGATCTGCCACCAGCGCACGGGACGATCGTCCGACTGGAAGGCTTCCAGGGCGCTGCTCGTCTGCATCATCTGCAGGCTGCCCACGTCGAACGAGCGTCGACGCGCCTGAACCAGCGAGCGAGCCATCCCGGCGCCGTCATCGGTCGCGACGATCAGAGCGTTGGCCTTGCAACCCGGTTCTCCGACACGGACATCGAGATCGCCGGCCACGTCGGATACGCGATCGATGATGGCTTGGGCGACATCGCGCTGAAGATTGGCCACCCCAACGCACAGCGGCGTGTTCCAACGCGCAAGCCCGCGTCGCCGATTAGGCGCGGCTACGTCCTCGATAAAAGCTTGGGCCATCAGCTCGATGCCCCGCGCGTCGACGACGACATCGTCCAGCGTGACTGCCGTGGGGTCTTGCGGCGGCGGAGGCGGGGACGCCTGAGGCGACGGAAGTCCGAGGGCCAGAGCGAGAGCCAGTCCGATCATGGCGTTACTCCTTCGATAGATACCGCCGCAGGCGCCAGACGAGGGTGGCGGCTAGCGCACCGAAAGTCCAGAGTTGCAAGCTGAGCAGCAGCACAACCGACGGCCGACCGGTCCGGCTGTCCGCTAGGGTCGGAAGCGGACTTGACCTCGGCGGCGGGAACCGGCCCTTGTCGTTCGGCGCATGGCGCCTGAGCACAGAAGCCCGATGGCCCGACGCGAGAGAACGAGAACCGGCCCCGGGGCCTCGAAACCCGTGGCCGCGCGTCCCGCCGTCATGACCGGCGCGCCGATCCCTTCGCTAGCGTGGCCGCCTGATGAGGACCGGGTCGAGACGATCTTCGCGCGGCTGGCGGCGGTGATGCCGGAGCCGAAGACGGAGCTGAACTTCACCAGCCCGTACACGCTCGTCGTTGCGGTGGCGCTGTCGGCGCAGGCGACGGACGTCTCGGTCAACAAGGCCACGGAGAAGCTGTTCGCCGTGGCGGACACGCCGGCGAAGATGCTGGCGCTGGGGGAGGCGGGGCTGATCCCCTACATCGCCTCGATCGGTCTCTATCGCGGCAAGGCCCGGAACGTGATCGCCCTGAGCCGGATCGTGCTGGAGCAGCACGGCGGCGAAGTTCCGCTCAATCGCGAGGCGCTGCAGGCCCTGCCGGGCGTCGGGCGCAAGACGGCCAGCGTGGTGCTCAACGAGCTGGGGATCGAACCGGCCATCGCCGTGGACACCCATGTGTTCCGGGTCTCGCACCGGCTGGGCCTCGCCAACGCCGCCACGCCCGACAAGGTCGAGGCGCAGCTGCACCGGATCGTGCCAGAGGCGTGGCTGCCCAAGGCGCACCACTGGCTGATCCTGCACGGGCGCTACACCTGCACGGCCCGCAGGCCCAGCTGTCCCGGTTGTGTGATCTCGGACCTTTGTCCGTCGCGGGCCGGGATGTTGGCGTTGCGGAGTGGTGAGTAGTGAGTAGTGATTGGTGGCTGGTGGCTGGTGGCTGGTGGCTGGTGGCTAGTGGTTCGTGAGTGCGGGCTGGCGCCGGCGGAAACCTCGACTTTAGCACTGAGAGCAATCGGCTCACCAATCACTACTCACTACTCACTAATCACTAGCCACTAATCACCACTCACTCCTCCGTCTACAGCCGCGACCGCACCGCGTCGGCGAAGCGCTGACCACCGGCCGGGGCTGTGCCGAGATAGAAATCAGGCTCGATCAGTTCGGCCTCCATCAGCAGCCAGCCCCCGTCCGGGCCGCGGGCCATGTCGATGCGGGCGTAGAGCAGGTCCTCGCCGATGGCGGTCAGAGTACGCTCGGCCAGATCGAGGGCTCCATCGGCCGGTGCGGGCAGGGCCGTGTAGCCGCCGCCGTACTGGACCTGCACGCGGAACTCGCCGGGGACCGGGCGCTTGTTGACGACGTGGCTGAGTCGGCCCCCGAAGAACAGCAGCGATGTCTCGCCCTCGGTCTCGATGGTCGGGAGGTAGGGCTGGATCATCGCCGGGCCCCCGGGGGCGTCCGCCATGGCCTCGCCCGGACGCAGCCGCAGCGTCTTCCACGCGCCGCCGGAGACGCGCGGCTTGACCACGATTTCCTCGGCGCCGAGGCGGTCGAAGGCGGCGTCGACATCGGCCTGCGACGGTCCGTCGATCCAGAGCGTGGGCGGGATGGCGACGCCCTGCTCCGCCAGGCGGCCGAGGTAGCTCTTGTCGGAGTTCCAGCCCAGCACCGACGGCGGGTTCAGCAACCGCACTCCCGCCTCGGCCCAGGCGCGGCAGCCCTTCATCCACAGCGCGTGGTCGCGGTGATAACCCCAGGCAAGCAGCGGCAGGACCAGCGGATAGCCGGTCAGGGCCGAGGCGTCGTCCACATGGTCGGGCCAGGGCGTCGGCGCGGCGGTGACGCCGGCCAGCGCCAGCGCCTGCTGCAGCCGCTCCAGCACGCCCGGCCATTGGCCGGCATAGGAGGGGTCGGAGGGAGACGGAGTGAGGACGGCGATTTCTGTCATGGCTGCCTCATAGCGAAACCGGGGCGGACACATAAGGCTTGCCTTATGGGTTTTCGGATGACGCCGCGCCGGCCCTCGGCTAAGGGCCCCGCATGACCCAGAACCCGAACTACGACGTCTGCGCCGTCGGCAACGCCATCGTCGATGTGCTGGCCCCTTGCGAGCCCGCCTTCCTCGAC
>NZ_DASWNO010000148.1:0-14362 GCF_036399195.1 Brevundimonas sp. | reverse complement strand
CCTCATCCCTCATCCCTCGGCTCCCCTTGCATCCCCGCCCCCGACCGCGCATCTGCCCCCCATGACCGACCTGAGCACCACCAGCGTCCCGCAGCCGCGCCGCTACGACGGCGTCAACTGGATCGGGGTGCAGACCCTGTACCTCAAGGAGGTGCGGCGGTTCTGGAAGGTCGGGGCGCAGACGGTGGCGGCGCCGGTGGTGACGACCCTGCTCTACATGCTGGTGTTCGTGGTGGCGCTGAAGGGCGCGCGGCCGCCGCTGCACGGCACACCCTTCGCCGAGTTCGTCGCGCCAGGCCTGATCATGATGGCGGTGCTGAACAACGCCTTCGCCAACGCCTCGTCGAGCCTGATCCAGGCCAAGATCATGGGCACCTCGACCGACTTCCTGACCCCCCCCTTGAGCCCGCTGGAGCTGACCATCGGCTTCGCGCTGGGGGCCGCCACGCGGGGCATCGTCGTGGGGCTGGTGACGGCGGTGTGCGTGCTGCCCTTCGCGCGGCTGGGCGTCAGCAATCTGGCCGCCATCCTGTGGTTCAGCCTCACCGCCTCGCTGCTGATGGGGATGCTGGGCGTGTTCGCCGGCCTGTGGGCCGAGAAATTCGATCAGCTGGCGGCGGTGCAGAACTTCCTGATCATGCCGATGACCTTCCTCAGCGGGACCTTCTATCTGGTCGACAACCTGCCCGAGCCGTTCGCGACAATCAGCCACTTCAACCCGATCTTCTACATGATCGACGGCTTCCGCTACGGCTTCATCGGCCATGCGGAGGGCAACGTCTGGATCGGGGTGGCGATGAGCGCGATCCTGACGCTGGCGGCCGCCGTGGCCTGCTGGGGCGTGTTCCGCTCGGGCTGGCGGCTGAAGAGCTAGGGGTTCTCGCGACCCCGGTCGTCCGGATCGACCGCGCCGCCGGGCCCCGCATTGTTCTCCGTATCGCCCTCGACGGTGCTGTCGCCCTCGATCTCTTCAAGGCCGAGCTGGCGGTCCAGTCCCGGCGACTGTCCGATGCCGGGGTTGCGCTCGAGGTCGTCGGGACCCTTCACGGGCTGATCCTGAGGGGCGGGGTGGTTGGACATGGGGAGGCTCCTTCCTTGTCCGGTCAACCGGTCCGCTCGCGACGGGTTCCGGTGTTGACTAAGGGATGCCTCCGTCCGACAAGACCGGACCCTTTTCAGGCGGTCCCGACGCTCACCCGCGCCGGGGCCGTCTCGCTTTTGGAGGCCTGCCCATGTCCACCGACCATCTGATGGGTGTCTACAACCGCGCGCCGCTGGAGGTGGAGCGCGGTCAGGGCGCGCGTCTGTGGAGCACGGACGGGACCGAATATCTCGACTGCGTCATGGGCATCTCAACCAACGCCCTCGGCCACGCCAATCCGATCCTCGTCCAGGCCGTGAAGGACCAGGCCGAGAAGCTGTGGCACGTCTCGAACATCTTCAAGATTCCGGGTCAGGAAGCCCTCGCCGACGCCCTGTGCGAGAAGTCGTTCGCCGACGTCGTCTTCTTCACCAACTCGGGCACCGAGGCGGTCGAGTGCGCGCTGAAGACGGCGCGGAAATATCACTCGGCGAACGGCCAGCCCGAGCGGATCGACATTTACGGCTTCGACGGCTCGTTCCACGGCCGCACCTACGGCGCCATCAACGCGGCGGCCAACCCCAGCTACACCGAAGGCTTCGGGCCCAAGATGGAAGGCTTTCACCAGCTGACCTTCGGCGACCACGAGGCGATCAAGGCGGCGATCGCCAGCCCGACGACGGCGGCGATCATCGTCGAGCCGGTGCAGGGCGAGGGCGGCTGCCGCGCCATTCCCGAAGTCTGCCTGCGCGGGCTCCGCGAGCTGTGCGACGAGCACGGCGTGCTGATCATCTTCGACGAGGTCCAGTGCGGCATGGGCCGGACCGGCAAGCTGTGGGCCCACGAGTGGGGCGACATGGCCCCTGACATCATGGCGGTGGCCAAGGCGCTGGGCGGCGGCTTCCCGATCGGCGCCTGTCTGGCGACGACCGAAGCGGCCAAGGGCATGACGGTCGGCGCCCACGGCTCGACCTTCGGCGGCAATCCGCTGGCCATGGCCGTCGGTCAGGCGGCCTTCGGCGAGATCTCGAAGCCTGAGACGCTGGCGCACGTCAACGAGATCGCCGGCTATCTGAAGCAGCAGTTGCATGGGCTGAAGGAGCGCTTCCCCGACGTGATCGTGGACGTGCGCGGCAAGGGCCTGCTGCTGGGGGTCAAGCTGGTCCCGAACAACCGCGAATTCATGGGCTGGGCCCGCGATACGCAGCAGCTGCTGGTCGCCGGCGGCGGCGACAACTGCGTCCGCATCCTGCCGCCGCTGAACCTGACGCTGGAAGAGGCGCGCGAGGCCGTCGAGCGGTTCGAGCGCACCTGCGAAGTCGCGCGCGGCAAGATGGCGACCTGAGCGGAGCAGAGAGATGACCCGCCACTTCCTCGACATTCACCGGCTGAGCGCGGAAGACCTGCGCGGCGTCCTCGACGACGCCCACGCCCGCAAGGCGGCGCGCAAGGGCTGGCCGCAGGGGCGGCCGGATGCGGACGCTCCGGCTAAGGACCGCGTGTTGGCCATGGTGTTCGAGAAGAACTCGACCCGCACGCGCTTCAGCTTCGACGCCGCCATCCGTCAGCTCGGGGGCTCCGCGATCATCGCCAACGCCGGCGACATGCAGTTGGGCCGCGGCGAGCCGGTCGAGGACACGGCGCGGGTGCTGTCGCGCATGGTCGACGCCGTGATGATCCGCGCCAACAGCCACGAGGACGTCGAGCGGTTCGCCCGGGTCTCGACCGTGCCGGTGGTCAACGGCCTGACCGACCGCTCGCACCCGTGCCAGATCCTGGCGGACATCATGACCATCGAGGAGCATCGCGGGCCGATCGCGGGCAAGACGGTGGCCTGGGTCGGCGACGGCAACAACGTCTGCCACAGCTTCATCCACGCCGCGCCGCTGCTGGGATTCCATCTGCGCGTGGCCTGTCCGCCGGATTACCACCCCGACCTGCACGACCTGGCCAAGGGCGGTGACAGCGTCAGCCTGACCAGCGATCCGCGCGAAGCGGTGGCCGGGGCGGATGTCGTCGTGACCGACACCTGGGTGTCGATGGGCGACGGCGACTACGAGGAGCGCCTGGAGGCGTTCGAGGGCTACGGCGTAGACGATGGTCTGATGGAGGCCGCCGCGCCCGACGCCGTGTTCCTGCACTGTCTCCCGGCCCACCGGGGCGAAGAGGTGACCGACGCGGTCATCGACGGCCCGCGCTCGCTGGTCTGGGACGAGGCCGAGAACCGCATCCACGCGCAGAAGGCGGTGCTGGCGTGGTGCTTCTCAGAGAGGGATTAGGGATTAGGGATGAGGGATTAGGATTCGCCGAGCTTCGCGCCGGACCGTTAGGTACGCCCGCCAAGGCTGCTAATCCCTAGCCCCTCATCCCTCATCCCTACTGCAGATTGACGTCCGCGACCCCGCCCGCCTTCGGCAGCGTCTTCGTCACGTTGGCCTTGGCGACTTCGTAGAAGAATTTGAAGAAGCCGCCCTCGTTGACCCAGATGCGGCCGTCGTCGGCCTCGAACTGGAGGATGGTCAGGTGCGGGTCGTCCTTGCCCTCGGGGTACCAGGCGGCGAGGATCGGGTTCCAGTAGCGGTCGATGATCTCGCGGTCCTGACCGTGCACGGACAGAGTGCCGTGGATGCAGGCCCAGACGTTCTGGTCCTTCGAGCCGTAGTGGAACATGGCGCTCTGGCCGAAACCGCCGACGGTCGCGTCCTTGGCCAGATCGGTGTCGTCGCGGGTGAAGAACCAGATCGTGCCGGTCTCCTCCTCGCGGAAGGCGGTCATCGGCTGGGCGTGGTAGCCGGGCTGGTCGAGGCCGAGCATGCCGGTGTTCGATTTCCTGAGATGTTCCCAGAACGCCGCTTCGGCTTCTTCGGGGGTCAGGGTCTTGTCAGCCATGGGCCATCTCTCCGGTTCGGGGTCGGATCAGGAATGGTCAAGGCCGACGGCGGTTCCTCTCAGTACGCCCGCTGCGGCACTCCGAGCAGGGTCCCGACATGGATCAGCAGGATGAAGACCGCGGCGCCGGCCATGACCATGATGAGCCGCCATGGCGCCATCCGGACCCCGCCTCTCGGGTCCCACGGCCGGGCGCCGCGCCAGCCCGCGAACACGGCCAGCGCCATGCAGGCGGCGGTCAGGGCGAGAGTGACGGGCAGGTCCATGGGCGCGGAGGTGGCGCGCCACGCCGTCGAAGGCAAGGCCGAGTTCTTGCTGAGGGGTTAATCTTCACCCGGCGTTAACCGTGTCGGCCCGAGATATTCATCGGCTGTCGGCGGTTTCCACAGGAAGCTGGGGATACCGCTACATCTTGGGGTTAACCACACGTTTACACGCATGATCTTGGCGTCTAGCGTTTGGTTGAGTAGGTCGGGAGCGAATCAGTGAGCGCAGCCGCGCCGTGGAGCGTTAAGGGCATAGAGCCCAAGGCGCGCGAGATCGCGAAAGATCTGGCCCGTCGCTCCGGCATGACGCTGGGCGAGTGGCTCAACACCATGATCATGGAAGACGGCGACGACGATGACGGGGTCGTGCCGCTGAGCCGCCGCCCGCACGCCGCCGACAGCTACGAGCGTCGCGGCCGCAGCCGCCGCATGGACGACGCCTATGGCGGGAACGACGAATCCTTCCAGCGGCTCGCCGCCTCCATCGACGCCATCGCCGCCCGCCTTGAAGCCGCCGAGCGCCGCTCCACCGTCGCGATCCAGGGCGTCGATCAGGCGGTTTCCGGCCTCGTTCGCCGTCTGGACGGCCAGGATCATGCCGGGAAGGCGCAGAGCCGTCGCCTCGACGACATCGCGGAAGAGCTGCGCGAGGGCCATCGCCGCCTGCGCAAGTTCGAGCAGGAGTCGGGCCCGCAGACGGCCGAGACTTTTGGCAAGGTCGAGACCGCGCTCGGAGCCTTGGCGGGTCGGCTGTACGATATCGAGGAGCGCCAGCGGTCCGGGGCCAACGAGCTGCGGCTGCGGATGGACGCGGTCGAGAAGACCGCCGGCCCGGGCGTGGGGGCCGACGTGCTCGCCCAGGTCAGCCAGCGGCTGGATCAGGCGCAGGCCCGCACCACCGAGGCGCTGCGCGGGCTGGAGCGGTCGTTCGCCGGTCTCGATCAGCGGCTGCGGGCGGCGGAGGGACGCATCGAGCCCGAAAGCGCCCGCGAGGCGGCCCGGTTCGAGAAGCTGGCGGAGACCCTCAGCCGTCAGGTCGAGGGCAACCGCGCCGAAATGATGCGGCGGCTCGACACCGCCGAGACCGAGGGCCGGATCGAGCGCATCGAGCGCGCCTTCCTGTCGATCGGCGATCAGGTCAAGACCTCGGAAGAGCGGTCCGCCCGGGCGGTGGAGGCCATGGGCCGCGAGGTCCTGCGCATCGCCCAGAACCTCAACGGGCGCGTCGAGACCATCGAGGCGGGCGAGTCGGCCGGCCTGGAGCGGCTGGGTCAGGATCTGGCGCGCAAGGTCGACGCCGGCATCGGCGAGCTGGCCCAGGGTCTGGCGCAGAAGGTCGACGCCGGCATGGGCGAGCTGGCCCAGGGGGTGGAGCAGCGGCTTGAGCAACGGCTGGAGAAGCGGCTGACGGCGGCGGACGACCGCAACGCCCTCGCGCTGGAGAAGCTGGGCGGCGAAATCACGCGCATCTCCGATCGGCTGAGCGAGCGAATCGCTCAATCGGAGCGGCGTTCGCAGCAGGCGCTGGAAGACATCGGCCGCCGTCTGGCCGACAGCTCCACGAAGATCGAGCAGGGCTACAATCGCGCGTCGGGCGAACTGGCCGAGCGCATGCGCCTGTCGGAAGAGCGCACCGCCGCCCTGCTGGCCGAGGCGCGCGGCAGCATCGAGCGTCGCGCCGAACCCGCGCCGGCGCCGGCCTTCACCGCCGAGCCCGACTGGCGGGCCGCGGCCTTCCCAGACGCCGCCTTTCCCGACGCCGCCTTCCCGGACACGCCGTTCGCGGAATACGAGCCGGCCGCGCCCGTTCCGACACCCGTCCCGGCGCCCATGCCGACGCCTGCTCCGGCCCCGACGGTGTTCCTTGACGACGGCTACGAGGACACGGCCTTCGCCGAGCAGCAGGCCTGGTCCGCTGACCTGGCGCCGCCCGAGCCTGAACCCGCCCCTCAACCGCCCGTGGAGATGTCGGATGACCGGGACGAGGTCCTGACCGCCGACGCCATCTTCGATGCCGTGATGCGCGGTCCGCGCGTGGACGCGGACGCCCCGACGACCCCAAGCGCCCCGTTCGGCAGCCGGGTCGCCGACCCCGCGCCCGCGCCAGCGCCGTCGCCCGTCGAGCCGAAAGCGTCTGCTGCCCCGGTTGCGCCAGAGGCCGCGCCGCTTGTCGAAACCCCGCCCGCCGCCGCGCCGCCGGCCCAACCCGCCCCCCCGCCCTTCGCCTTTGGCCAGGGCTTCGGCGGCGCCGACGTGTCGGACGCGCTGGAGGCGACGGCGCCCGAAGCCTTCGCCGATCCGGACGATTTCGCCGCCGAGACGGAGTTCGTCGATCCCCGCGTCCTGCGCGCCGCCGCCGCCCAGGGCCGCGCGGCTTCCACGCGGCAGGCCATCGACGCGGCCCGCGCGGCCATGGCCTCGCCCGAGCCGGCGGAGCCCCCGGCGCGCAGCGGCTTCGGTCTGAAGCGGGGCGGCAAATCAAAGCTGCAGGAGCGGCTGGACAAGCAGGCCTCGCGGGACGGCGGCACGGTGCGCAAGGCGCTGGGCGCTTCGGCCATCGCAGTCCTGCTGACCGGCGGCGGAGCCTATGCGACCGGGCAGCTCAACGGCTCCGGGATGAAGCTGCCCGGTCTGGACTTCGGGAACGAAGAGGTTCGTCCGGTGGCCGCCCTCGCCGTGCTCCCGACGGCGAGCGACCCGGCGCGCGGCGCGGAGCTCTACACCCAGGCGATCGAGCTGATGGACGCGGGGGCCGAGAGCGGCCTCGAGACGCTGAAGCGCGCCGCCGCCACCGGCTACGCGCCCGCCCAGCTGCATCTGGCCGGCCTGTATCAGGACGGACTCAACGGGGTCGCCGTCAACCCTTCCGAGGCGCGCCTGTGGGCCCGCCGCGCCGCCGAGACGGGCGACGCCAAGGGCATGCACGCCTATGGCATGTATC
Organism: Brevundimonas sp.; assembly: GCF_036399195.1. GTDB lineage: Bacteria > Pseudomonadota > Alphaproteobacteria > Caulobacterales > Caulobacteraceae > Brevundimonas. The sequence continues at coordinate 7,185 of NZ_DASWNO010000148.1, read as the reverse complement.
TGTTCGAAGGCGCCGGCGGTCCGAAGGATCAGGCCGCGGCCCTGACCTGGCTGCGCAAGGCGGCGGAGAAGGGTCTGGTCGACAGCCAGTACAACGTCGCCAAGCTGTACGAGTCGGGCGACGAGGCTATCCGCCCTGATCCGGAGCAGGCTTACAAATGGTACTTGATCGCGGCGCGGGCCGGCGACGGCGACGCCCAGTCGGCGGTCGAACGCCTGCGCGGCACGATCCCGTTCGCCGTCCGCTCGAAGGCCACCACCGAGGCCGATCGTTTCGAGGTCGAACCGCTGGCCTGACGGCGGCGGCCTGACCTTTCAGGCGCGGCGGGTGGCGGGCGCCGCCCGGGGCGTCTAGGACAAGTCTTCGTCGCCTTCCGGCGCTCCGCTTCAGTTCCAGCCGAAGGCGCGTCCTTTGGATATCTATCTGCCGATCGCCGAGGTTTCGGTGAACTGGCCGCTCCTGGTGCTGCTGGGGGCGGCGGTCGGATTCGTGTCCGGCCTGTTCGGGATCGGCGGCGGCTTCCTGATGGCCCCGATCCTGATCTTCCTCGGCATCCCCCCGGCGGTGGCTGTGGCGAGCCAGGCCAGCCACGTCGTCGCCTCCTCGACCTCGGGCGTGATCAGCTACACCAGCCAGAAGGCGGTCGACTACCGCATCGGCGGCGTCATGGCCGCGGGGGGCGTGCTCGGCGCCCTACTGGGGGTCGAGCTGTTCCGCTACCTGCGCCTGCTCGGACAGGCGGACCTGGCGGTGGCGCTGTCATACCTGCTGTTCCTCGGCGCCATCGGCACGCTGATGCTGTACGAGAGCCTCGGCCAGATCCTGCGCCGGGTGCGCGGGGAGGTGGCTCCGCACCGCGAACGGCGCAGGCCGCTGTGGCTGTACGGCCTGCCGCTGCGGATGCGGTTTCCGCGCTCCGGCCTCTACATCAGCGCCATTCCGCCGTTCGGGCTGGGGGCCTTCGTCGGGGTGATGTCGGCGATCATGGGGGTCGGCGGCGGCTTCATCCTGGTGCCCGCCATGCTCTACGTCCTGCGGATGAAGGCGGGGGTGGTGGTCGGCACCAGCCTGTTCCAGATCATCATCGTCACGGCCATGACCACCATCCTGCAGGCCGGTCGCAACCAGACCGTGGACATCGTGCTGTCCACCCTCCTGCTGCTCGGCGGCGTGGTCGGGGCCCAGTACGGGGCGCGCTGGTCTGGCCGGTTCCGGGCCGAAGAGCTGCGCGCCGTGCTGGCGGTCATCGTGCTGGTCGTCGGCGTGCAGATGGGGCTGGAGCTGTTCGTGCGCCCTTCCGACCTGTTCGGCTTCGCGCCGGGGGTGGCGGAATGATGCAGGCGCTGCCTCCCCCGCCGCCGGCCGTCGTCGCGCCCGCGCCGGAGCGGTCGGTCGGCACGACCGATCAGGTGCGCGTCGCGGCCGCCCTGACCAATGCGCGGGTGATGGTCGACTCGAGCTTCCGCGGCGCCTCGATCGTGCTGTACGGGGCCGTGTTCAATCCCGGGGTCACGCCCGCCGACGTCGTTGTGGTCGTGCGCGGGCCAGACGCCCCGGTGCGGGTGGTCAAGAAGACGCGCAACACGGGCGTCTGGCTGAACAGCCGCCCGGTGCTGTTCGAGGGCGCTCCCGGCTTCTACATGACGGCCTCGACCCGGCCGCTGTCCGACATCGCCGACTTCGGCCAGCTGCGCCGCCTCGGCGTCGGCGTCGACCACCTGAGGATCAATGCGCCGGAGGAGAGCCGGACCGTCACCCGCTACGGCGTGCGCGACGTGGTCGTCAGTCGGCTGGGCGAGGACTATCTGGATTTCCGCCGCGCGGTGATCCGCCTGCGCGAGGCGGCAGCGCTGTACGACACCGATCCGGACGGGGTGGAATTCGTCGACCGTGGACTGTTTCGGGCCGAGGTCAGGCTGCCCGCGGTGGCGCCGACCGGCCAGTATTTCGCCGAGGTCTGGCTGTTCCAGGACGGCGAACCGGTCTCGGTCTCGAATCTGACGCTGACGGTCGAGAAGGTCGGCATCGAGCGCGACATCTTCGAGTTCGCCCACCGCCGGCCGTGGAGCTACGGCATGCTGTGCGTGCTGCTGGCGGCCTTCACAGGCTGGGCGGCGAGCCGGGTGTTCAAGCGGCAGTAGTTCGCCGTCTCCTCCCCATCGCGGTCCGCGATGGGGAGGTGGCTCCGAGCATCGCGAGGAGACGGAGGGGGCGATGCCGGCGGCGGGTGGTTGGCGGACAAGGGGAGAGGCCTGCACCGCCCCCTCCGTCACGCTTCGTATCCGAAGCGCGCCACCTCCCCATCCGCAACGCGAATGGGGAGGAGACAGGCCGTCTAGCCCGCTGCGAACTCGCTGAGCGCGTCGATCACGGCCCGGTTCTGGTCTTCCGTGCCGACGGTGATGCGCAGGCAGTCGGGAAGGCCGTAGCCGCCGACGGGGCGGACGATGATGCCCTTCGAGTTCAGGTAGTCGTTGGCGGCGGCGGCGTTGCGCGTCGCGTCGGTGAAGCGGACCAGCACGAAGTTGCCGGCGCTGGGGAAGACGTCGAAGCCGAAGCCGCGGATAGCCTGGGTCAGGCGCGGGCGCCAGGTCTCGACCAGCTCGCGCGAGGCGGTCTGGTGCGCCTCGTCCCCGAGGGCGGCGACGGCGGCCTCGATGCCGGGCACCGAGACGTTGAAGGGCAGGCGGATGCGGTCGACCGCCTCGGCCACTTTCAGCGGGGCATAGCCGAAGCCGACGCGCAGGCCGCCGAGGCCGTGGATCTTGGAGAAGGTGCGGGTGACGACGATGTTGTCCGCCTGGCGCGCCAGCGGGAAGCTGGTCTCCCAATCAGGGGCGGTGACGAACTCGGCATAGGCCTCGTCGACGACCAGCAGGACGTCAGGGCCCAGGCCCTCGTGCAGGCGACGGATTTCCTCGGCGGTGTTGTAGCTGCCGGTCGGATTGGACGGGCTGGAGACGTAGACAATGCGGGTGCGGTCATCGACCTGCGCCAGCACGGCTTCGGGCGTCAGCTTGAAGTCGGGTTCAGGCGCCAGCTTGACAGAGGCTTCATTGGCCAAGGCGCTGATGCGGTAGGCGAGGAAGCCGTACTGGCCGCTGACGATGTTGTCGCCGGCGGTCAGATAGGTCTGGTTCAGCAGGGCGAAGACCTCGTCCGAGCCGTTGCCGAAGATCAGCCGCTCGGGTTCCAGACCGTGATGGACCGCCACCGCGTCGCGCAGCTTGTTGGCCCGGCCGTCGGGGTACATGTGGATGTTCTTCAGCGCCGCCTGATAGGCCTCGCGCGCCTTCTCGCCGGCGCCGAGGGCGTTCTCGTTGGAAGACAGCTTCATCGGCTCCGCCACGCCCTCGATGCGCGACTTGCCGCCGACGTAGGGGGCGATGTCGAGGATGCCGGGCTTAGGCTTCGGGGCGTCGTGCGAGGCGTCGGTCATGGGCGCTTTCAGAACTGGGGCGCCGCGCCGATGACGCCGCTGAGCCCGCCGGGCGCGGATGCGAGCCGCCCGTCCTCGGCCTGCACATAGCCCGCCAACATGAACAGCTTCAAGCCGCCCGCCGCGATCAGCGGGCTGGCGGCGAGGCCGGCTTCGGCGAGGGCGTCCACGATCCGGGCCACCGGAGCCGCGCTGTCGGTGGCCCAGAAGGTGCGGTCGTCGCCGGTCGGGCCCGATTCGGCCTTCTGGACCATGAGGGCGCGGGGAAGGCCGTGGGCGTCGTCGGGAAGCGCGGCGATCACCCGCAGCGCGGGCTCGGCCAGCAGACGGCCCCACCAGGCCGAGGAGGGCGTCAGCTCCATCAGCGCCCGGGCCCCGTCGCGCACGGCGGCCAGCCCCTGCTCCGGGTCGGCGGCGGCGCGCGCCGTCAGGCCGAACCGATCCGCCGCCAGCGTTTGGGCCGCCGCGCCCCAGACCACCAGCGGGGCGCCCGAGGCGGCGTCGATCCGGCCCAGCACGGCGCGCAGGAAGGCGGAGGCGGGGGCGGGCTCGCCCGCGAGGGTCTGCCGCACGGCGATGGCCTCCGCGTCCGGCCGCTGGCGCGGGCCGGCGGCCAGACGGGCGCGGACGGCGTTGGCCAGGGCCCGGTCGAGGGCCAGCCGTTCGGCGTCGGGCTCGGGCTCGACCAGCATCAGAACAGCTTCGGCGCGGGGGCGAGGGCGAACGGGCCGAGCCAGGTCCGGCCGTCGCGGAACTGGATCACCAGATCGACGCCCTCTCCGCCCTCGGCGCCGGCCGCCACGGCGGCCCCGGCGGCGCCGGCGCGATCGACAGCGCCGGAACGGGAGCCGGCCAGTCCTGCGATGGCCGCCATCGGCCGCTCGGCGCGCAGGGAGACCTGCCCCTGCAGTCGGCCGTCGGGGGCTGCGGCCAGGCCGTCGCTCTCGATGCGGGCGCGGCTGTCGCCCGCCGCCAGCTCGCCGCGGATGTCGGTGAAGCGGCCGCCCGCCGCCGTCCAGGCGGAGAAGACGCCGGCGCTGTCGATGCCGGCGAGACGGCTGGCGTTCTGGACCGTGCCTTCCAGCCGGGCGGTCAGCCGTCCCTGCCGTGTCGCGCCCTCGACTGGGCCGCCCGGCCGTCCGCGCGCATCGGCGAGCTCGAAGGCGACGTCCATGGCGTCCGTGGTCTCGTCGCCGCCATTCACGTGCGGCCGCACGTTGAGCAGGACCCGCTCGGCCGAGGCGATCGGGAAGGGCTCGGCGTCCTGGTGAGCGGTGAAGGTCGGGCGGATCATCTCGACCCTCAGGTCGGGGAAGCGTTGGCGCAGATGGCTGACGCTGAGGCGCAGGCCGTCGCCGTCGATGCCGACCTTGCCCTTGTCCGGACGGGTCAGGGTCAGGCCATCCGGTGCGATCACCACCCAGCGGTCGGGGTTGTAGGCGTTGGCCTCGGCGATCAGCTCCGGCGCGGCGACGCCGTGGCCGGAGGGCGCGAGGAAGCTCGCGTGGGGAATGGAGACGCGGGCGCGGAACGGCCAGCCCGTCGTGGCCGGGGTCGCGTGGGTGATGGTCCAGCCGTCCTGCCTCAGCCGCTCGACCTGGACATCGAGTTGGGTCTCGACCTGCCGCACGAGGAAGAACCACCAGCCGGTCCACGCCGCCAGCAGCACGCCAACGATGATGAAAGGCAGGACGAGGCCCCGGCGCGGATGGCGGGTCGGCGTGTGGGAGGCGTCGGTCATCGGGGCTCCAGCGGACGCTACAGTGCGCGCGTGCTTTCCGCGCTCAAGTAACGCGAAAGCGCCGCAGCTCAACTAGGACAGAAACGCGCTGACCTGTTCGACGGCTTCGGCCAGTCCCATCCGCTGCACCTCGGCGCCCGGCGGCAGGCTGGCGAAGAGCCGGGTGGGGGCGGCGGCGTCGAGCATGACGAACACGCCCTTGTCGTCGGCCCGCCGGATCAGGCGGCCAAAGGCTTGCGCCATTTTCGCGCGGGCGAGAGCGTCGTCGAAATTGCGGCCTCCGGCGCCGTCGCCGCCGAACCGCTGGCGCCGCGCCTTGTGCAGCAGGTCAGGGCGGGGCCAGGGCACGCGGTCGAAGGCGAGGATGCGCAGGCTGCGGCCGGGCACGTCGACGCCGTCGCGCACGGCGTCGGTGCCCAGCAGGCAGCTGTCCTGCTCGGCGCGGAACACGTCGACCAGCGCGCCGACCTCGAGCGGATCGACGTGCTGGGCGTAGAGGGGGATGCCCGCTCTCGCCAGATCGGGGCCTAGCCGCTCATAGACCGCCTTCAGCCGCCGGATGGCGGTGAACAGGCCCAAGCCCCCGCCCCCCGCGGCGAGGAACAGTTCGCGCATCGCCGCCGCCGTCTGGCGCGGGTCGTCCTTGATCAGGTCGTTGACGACGATGACCCGGCTGTTGGCGGCGTAGTCGAACGGGCTTTCGACCTTGAGCGTCCGCGCGGGCTCGATCAGCCGCGCGGAACCGGTGCGCAGGCGGGCCATGTCAAACGGATCGTCGGCGTTGGGGTCGGACAGGGTGGCGCTGGTCACCAGCACGCCGTGCGCGGGCATGATCACCGCCGCCTCCAGCGGCACCGTCGGGTCGATCCAGTGGCGGCGCAGGGCCACGTCCATGATGCGGCCGAAGGCGGCCTCGGCCGACAGCCAGTCGAGGAAGTCGGGGTCCGGCTCGTCGGACGACACCTCCAGCGCCGCCAGCATGGAGCGCCACCCGGGCAGGGTCATGCGGGCGCGACGGTCCAGGCCGCGCAGGGCCCCCTCGATGCGGGCCCGGGACGCGCCGTCCAGCTCCGACGCCTCGTCGTCGAGGATATCTTCCAGATGCCGCGACAGGGCCAGCAGCGGGGCCTCGACGGCGGCCAGGGCCTGCGCCGCCTCGCGCGCCGCTTCCAGCACCGGCTCGGTGACGGGGCGCAGGGAGCATTCCATGCCGAATTCGACGCCGCTGCCGGACGCGTTCTCGCTGGTCCGGGCCCGGAGCTGTTCCAGCGCGGCTAGCAGGAAGCGTTCGATCGGCCCGACCGGATTCACTTCGCCGGAGGCCGGGGCGATGCGGCCGGAGACGCCTTCCCCGGGCAGCTGGGCGGCGGCGCGGACAGCGTCCTGCAGCGCCTTGGTCGCCGCCTCGTTGTCGGCGCACAGGTCGCCCAGCCGCTGCTCCAGCCCGCGCCCGCGGCGTCCGCGCCCCTCCGGACCGCGCAGCCAGCGGCGCAGCTCGGCCGCCTCCTGACCGGACAGGCAAGCGGAAAAGGCGCTGTCGGCGGCGTCGAACAGGTGGTGGCCCTCGTCGAAGACGATGCGCTTCAGCGCCGCCGTCTCGCCGTCCTGCTTCAGGCCGCGCGCCGAGCGGGCGCCGTCGAAGGCGGCCTGGCTCATGACCAGCGCATGGTTGGCGACGACCAGATCGGCTCTACGGCTCGCGCGGATGGTCTTCTCGACGAAGCAGGCGCGGTAGTGCGGGCAGGCGGCGTGCACGCACTCGCCGCGCCGGTCGACCAGATTGGCGGCGCTGGCCTGATGGCTCGGCCCCGTCGCGAACAGGCCGGGCAGCCAGCCGGGATAGTCGCCGCCGGTCATGTCGCCATCGCGGCTGTGCATCGCCCAGCGGCTGGCCAGGGCCATGCCGATCAGGTCGCCGTTGCCCAGCTGCGCCGCCTGAACCATCTCCTGCAGGTTCAGCAGGCAGAGGTAGTTCTCGCGGCCCTTGCGGACGACGGTCTTCTTC
>NZ_DASWNO010000147.1:0-3198 GCF_036399195.1 Brevundimonas sp. | reverse complement strand
CTACTCGGCGCGGCGGACGTATTCGCCCGTCGTGGTGTCGACGACGATCTTTTCGCCGACGCCCATGTAGGGCGGGATCATGATGCGGACGCCGTTGTTGGCGATGGCGGGCTTGTAGGACGAAGAGGCGGTCTGGCCCTTCACGGTGGGCTCGGTCTCGACGACCTCAAGGGTAACCTGGTCCGGCAGCGACAGGCCGATCGGACGCTCTTCGTGCATCTCGATGACGACCTTCATCCCCTCCTGCAGGTAGGGGATGCGGTCCTCGCCGACCCAGTCCTTCTGAAGCTCGATCTGCTCGTAGTTGGCGTCGTCCATGAACACGAGGCTGTCGCCGCCGTCATAGAGGTACGAGAAGTCCTTCTGCTCGAGCGTGACGCGCTCGACCTTGTCCTCGGAGCGGAAGCGCTCGTTCAGCTTGTTGCCGGTTTCGAGGTTCTTGGCCTCGACGTTCGCGAAGGCGCCCCCCTTGCCCGGCTTGACGTGGCTGGCCTTGGTGACGACCCAGAGGCCGCCGTTCACCTGCAGGACCATGCCGGGCTTGATGTTGTTGCCGTTGATCTTCATGCGGTCTCGGAGAGATTGGGGCGCAGCCGTTTCGGCGCGCGCGAACCGGCGCTCCCTAGAGGATGCCGCGTCTCCCGGCAAGGCGCGGGCCGTCAGTGCACCGTCGGATGATGCTCGGCCTTGCGCTGGATGAAGTTGGCGAGGCGCACCCGCCCTCCGGTGGGCGAGGCCAGCTTGCCGGCCTGCGGATCCAGCTTGCGCGCCTCATGGGCGAAGGCGGCGGCCAGCCCGGCCGAGGACATGGCGGCGGCGATCTGCAGGCCGCGGCTGCTGGGGCGCAGCGCGATCCAGACGGCGTTCAGGGCCTGGGCGGCGGCCCACAGTCCCATGGCTGTCGTGCGTTCGGGCCGTGCGGGAGCGTTCCACACCCTCACCGCCGACAGCGTCGTCACCGAGAACACGGCCGGCAGGATCAGGCTCAAGGGTCCGCGCGGGCGTTCGGTGATGGGGCCGTCGCCTTGCGCTAGGTGGCGCGGCCGAGCGCTGACGGTGCGGCTGGCGAGCAGGGTCGCCGCCAGGGCGAACCCGACGGTGAGGGCGACACCCGCAAGCACGTGACCGGGATCGCGGCCTTCCGCGTTGAGGAAGTCGGTCGCCGCCTCGCGGGCGTCGTCCAGCGCGTCTTCGATCATTGTGGGGCCGCCTCCATCTGCCTGCCCGACAGAATGACCCGCGCCGCTCGCCGGTTCCCGATCAGCTCAGGTCGTCATCGGGCGCGGTGAGGTCGGCGGGATCGAAGGCGTAGTCGAGCAGATCGCCGGGCCGGCATTCCAGCGCCGCACACAGGCGCGCCAGCGTCCTGAACCGGATGCCCTTCACCTTGCCGGAGCGGAACAGGGACAGCTGGGTCTCGCTGAGCCCGACCTCGGCGGCGAGGTCGCGGGCCTTCAGACCCTTCTTCACGATCAGGGCGTCGAGGGTCACCCGCACCGGCATCAGATGATCTCGTCCAGCTCGGCCTGCACACGGCCCGCCTGATCGACGATCCCGCCGAGCAGGAACAGCGCGCCGCCGATCATGCCGAGCGTCATGCCGGGGATGTCGAAATGCAGATAGCCGCCGCGGGTCTCGCCGATCACCCGCAGCAGATTGGTGACGATGAAGACGCTGAAGACGCCGCCGACGCCGAGCGCCAGCCCGACCCGCCGCAGGGCGTCCGCGACCGTGGGCTGGAACAGGCGTCCATTGGAGAGTTGGCCCATGGCGCGGCCGATGGACCAGACGCCGAACAGGTAACAAACAGGCGGCCCGCCGGTTAGGAGGGCAGTCGCGAGGCTTCGGCCTGGAACCGGCGTCTCGCGCAGGGCCAGCAACACCGGCGCGATGAAATGGCTCAGCGCGACGACGGCGCCCACGGTGACGACCATGAACACGGCCAACCAGCGGAACTGGCCGCAGCGGCGGCGGAATCGGGAGAGGTCGGTCTGGCTCACGGGCTCTGAAATCCTGTCTTGTCTTTAATCTTGACTTAAAGACGCGAGTTTCGCAACTTTATGCAAGACTTAAAGAGAATGGACGCTCAGCGACATGACCGCCGCCATCGAAACCCACGATCTCAGTCGCCGTTTCGGGAGGCGGGCGGCGGTCGAGGCCGTGTCGATGACGGTGCCCGACCGGGCGGTCTACGGTTTTCTCGGCCGCAACGGCGCGGGTAAGACAACCACGCTGAGGATGCTGCTGGGCCTGCTGCGGCCCAGCCGCGGACAGGCCCGGATCTGTGGAGTCGACGTCGGCCGGGACCGCATCGGCGCGGCGCGCAAGGTGGGCGCCCTGCTGGAGGCGCACGGCTTCTACGGCAATCTGACCGGGCGCGAGAATCTCGACCTGACCCGGACCCTGATGGGCGTGCCGGCGACGGAGATCGACCGGGTGCTGGAGGTGGTCGAGATGCGGGACAGCGCGCGCCGGCGCGTATCCGACTATTCGCTCGGCATGCGCCAGCGGCTAGGGCTGGCGCGCGCGATGCTCGGCGCGCCGCCGGTGCTGATCCTCGACGAGCCGACCAACGGCCTCGATCCCGACGGCATCGCCGACATGCGCCGCTTCCTGAAGGACCTGCCGGCCCGGACCGGCGCGACCGTGCTGCTGTCCAGCCACCTGCTGGGAGAGATCGAGCAGACCGCCACGCACGTCGGGATCGTCGATCAAGGCCGGCTGGTGCTCGAGGGCGACCTCCGGGCGCTGAAGGCCGATCTCTCTCCTGAAATCCTGCTGAAGGTCGACGATCCGGTTCGGGCGTCGTCAGTGCTCCGCGCCTTCGACCTAGCGCTGACGGCCCATGCGGACGGGCTCGTGGCCCGGCTGCGGTCGGGCGCTGAGGCCGACAACACCGCTGCCGCCATGAACCGTTCGCTCGTCGAGGCCGGGGTCTCCGTTTTCTCGATCGGCGCCCGTGCCGCCTCGCTCGAAGGCATCTATCGCGCGGCTTCCGCGCCTGCCGCACCTGAACCGGAGTTCGTCTGATGCTCGCCGTCCTGTCCGTTGAGGTGCGCAAACTCAATCGTTCGCTGGCCCTGCTGTTGGCGGTGGCGGCGCCCTGTCTCGTGGCGGTGTTCACCTTCTTCAACATGCTGAGAGGGCGCGCGCCGATGCCGTGGGAGATGTGGCTGCAGTCGTCCAGCGCGATCTGGG
>NZ_DASWNO010000146.1:0-3629 GCF_036399195.1 Brevundimonas sp. | reverse complement strand
TGTCCTTTGTGCTCGTCTTCGTGTCCTTCGTGACGAACCATCGCTCCGTCCGATACGCCGCCCGCCAGGACCCGCGAGGGCGGCGGAGCGGCGTCAGCGGCGGCGGGGCGCGGGTCCGGCGGGGCTGGAGGCGTTGCACAGCGCGCGCCTCTGGGCCCCGAAGACGGCGCCTTCGCGAACCCAACCGCGCAGCCGCCGGGCGCGAACCTCGCACCAGCCCTCTTCGCATTCATCGATGGTCGTGAGGGTTCTCGGGGCCAGCCGCGCGCGCAGCGGGCTGGCGTCCGAGCGCGACGCGTGGACCGGCACCGGCGCGTCGGAAACGTTGAAGACGCTGCGGCGGCTGGAGACCACGCTGCGGTGGACCCAGGCGACGGCCCCGTCCGGATCGCAGATCTTGCGCCACTCGCGGGTCTCGGCCACGACCTGCACCGGCAGGCCCGAGGCGCGGTACTCCCACAGGATGCGGTAATCCAGCCCGGGACCGTAGCGGGCGCGCACTTCCGACGACTTCAGCGACAGCCAGCGCGGCACGGGCTGGCCGCTGGGCGTGGGCCGGCCGTCGGGCATCTGGGTCGCCCCCCCCGCAAGAACGGCGGCGACCAGCATCGACGCGACGGCAGGGAGCCTTTGGAGGCGGGAGCGAGCTTTGGTAGACACCGTCAGCATCCGTGAAATCAGGGCTCAGAATGTCTGCGCGCAGGCTTAAGGTCGTATTAACCAGACGCCTTCCGGACGCGGTGGAAACACGCGCGCGAGAACTTTTCGACGCCGAGCTGAATCTGACCGACCGGCCCATGGACCGGGCTGCCCTGGAAGCGGCGGTGCGGCGGGCCGAGGTGCTGGTCCCGACCATCACCGACGTCATCGACGCCGACCTGCTGGCGGAGGCCGGGCCGCAGCTGAAGATGATCGCCAATTTCGGGGCGGGGGTGGATCACATCGACATCGACGCGGCGGTCGGGCGCGGCCTGATCGTCACCAACACGCCGGGCGTGCTGACCGAGGACACCGCCGACCTGGCCATGGCCCTGATCCTCGCCGTCAGCCGCCGCATCGTCGAGGGCGCGACAGTGATGGCGGAGGGCCGGTTCGAGGGCTGGACCCCGACCTGGATGTGCGGGCGCAAGCTGTGGGGCAAGCGGCTCGGTATCGTCGGGATGGGCCGGATCGGCCAGGCCCTCGCCCGGCGCGCCCGGGCGTTCGGGATGCAGGTCCACTATCACAACCGCAAGCCTGTTCCCGACATGATCGTCGAGGAACTGGGCGCGACGTACTGGGAGGACCTCGACCAGATGCTGGCGCGCATGGACCTGATCTCGCTCAACTGCCCGGCCACGCGCGAGACCCACCACCTGCTGTCGGCGGCGCGGCTGGACCGGCTTCAGCCCCACGCCATCCTGATCAACACCGCGCGCGGCGAGCTGATCGACGAGACGGCGCTGGCCGAGCGCGTCAGGTCCGGTCGGATCGCCGGCGTGGGTCTGGACGTCTACGAGCACGAGCCCGCGGTGCATCCGGGCCTGCTGGGTCAGGCCAATGTCGTGCTGCTGCCGCATCTGGGCTCGGCCACGCTCGAGGCGCGGCAGGACATGGGCGACCGCGTCATCGCCAACATCCTGACCTTCCAGAACGGCCACCGCCCGGCGGATCGGGTCATTCCGGCGATGCTTTAGGCCCTACTCTGGTCGTCTTTCCGGGGCCGCGCAGCGGAACCCTGAATCCAGAGGTTCGCGCTCTGGCGATGACGCCGCCCCAGCCAGAGAGACCGGTCACCTGGATTCCGGGTTCTGGTCCGGCTGCGCCGTTCCCAGCCCGGAAGGACGAGATCAGGGGGAAGCCGCCGCGCAGACCGAACAGTCCGGATCAGCCGAAACGCGAACCGTCCGCGCCGTCCCCGTCAGTCCGTCATAGAGCAGCAGCCGTCCGGTCAGCGGCCGGCCAGCGCCCGTGATCAGCTTGATCGCTTCCAGCGCCGCCATGGCGCCGACCACCCCCGCGAGCGCGCCAACCACGCCGACGCGGGCGCAGGTCTCCGCGTCGGGCGGGGTTTCGGGCACGAGGCAGCGGTAGCAGGGCCGGCCGTGGAAGACGCCGACCTGTCCGCTCCATCGGCCGAGCGCACCTGACACCAGCGGCGCCCCTGCCGCGACACAGGCGGCGTTGACGGCGAAACGGGCGGCGAAATCGTCCGTGCCGTCGATCACCACGTCGCAGTCGCCCAGCAGGGCTTCGGCGTTCGCCTCAGTGATCCGCTCGCGGTGGGCGTCGACGGCGACGTGCGGATTGAGGCGATCGAGCGCCTCCGCCCCCGCCTCGACCTTGGGGCGGGCCAGGTCATCGCCGGTGAACAGGACCTGCCGCTGCAGGTTCGACAAGGCCACGGCGTCGTCGTCGATCAGCCGGAGCGCGCCGACGCCGGCGGCGGCGAGGTACAGGGCGGCGGGGCCGCCGACGCCGCCCAGACCGACGATCGCGACGCGCGTGGCCTTCAGCCGCTGCTGGCCCGGACCGCCGATCTCGGACAGGACCAGATGGCGCGCGTAGCGCTCGATTTCGTCGTCGGAGAAGCTCACGGCCCTTCGTTAGGCCGCCGCCGCGCGCGCGTCACGCGGCCTTGCGAAGATCCAGCAACGCCTCGGCCTCCCGGGCCGTCAGGCGCGAGAGGCACGGCAGCCCGACCCGGTCCAGCAGGGCCTCGGGATCGCCGCACAGCGTCATCGGCTCGGCGACGCCCCGTCCGGAAACCGGCATGTCCGACAGAATGCGCAATCCCGTGTGCCGAGGATCGGCCAGCAGACGGCGCATCAGCCGGTCCAGATCGACCCGCGCGCCTTCCAGAACCTGCAGGATGTGGCCGCGGTGGAACATGACGCAGCTGGTCACATGGTCCCGCCGGTTGTTGCGCTCGGACACGCCCAGGATCTGGGCGACAGACAGGGTCGATGTCCCGGTCGGTCCGACCGCTTCGCTCGCGTAGATGATCCTGTGAAGCAAAACGCTTCCCTTGTTCTTGGCCGTAGAGGGATGAGCCGTGCACAATATATCCAGGTTCCGGTAATTTCATGGCCGCAGGCCACGCTTGTTTTCCCACCGCTTTCGTCTTGCCGCGCCCCATTTCCGTCGCCATCTGATCGAGATGGGCAACGAAACCTCGAACTTCCCCGACTGGCACGGCACGACCATCCTGGCCGTGCGGAAGGCCGGTCGGACCGTCATCGCCGGCGACGGCCAGGTCTCCATGGGCCCGACCATCGTCAAGGGCGCGGCGCGCAAGGTGCGGGTGCTGGCCGGCGGCAAGGTGCTGGCCGGCTTCGCGGGCGCCACGGCGGACGCCTTCACCCTGATCGAGCGGCTGGAGGCCAAGCTGGAGCAGTATCCGGATCAGCTGGCGCGCGCCTGCGTCGACCTCGCCAAAGACTGGCGCACCGACCGCTATCTGCGGCGGCTCGAGGCCATGCTGCTGGTGGCCGACCGAAGCTCGATCTTCACCGTCACCGGCGTCGGCGACGTGCTGGAGCCAGAGCACGGGGTGGCCGCGGTCGGGTCCGGCGGCAATTTCGCGCTGTCAGCGGCGCGGGCCCTGATCGACCACACCGACCTGGACGCCGAACAGATCGCCCGCCGCG
>NZ_DASWNO010000145.1:0-2316 GCF_036399195.1 Brevundimonas sp. | reverse complement strand
CGCTGGTCGAGCAGCTCTATGCGATCAACAAGCGGCTGATGGGTCTGGAAGGCCGGCTGCTGCGCTTGGCCGACAGCTACGGCATCTCCCGTCCCGAGTTCCTGAAGTCCTATTTCGGGGCCGAGCTGGACCCGACCTGGGCTGACCGGGTCAAGGAAATGGGCGTGCGCTGGACCAAGTTCAGCGACAATGAACAGGCCCAGATCGCCCAGATCCGCGGCGACGTCGCCGCCGTGGCGACGGAGGCCGGTCTGCCGATCGACGACTACCGCCGCATCGTCCAGACCGTCCAGAAGGGCGAGCGCGAGGCCCGTCAGGCCAAGAAGGAAATGGTCGAGGCCAACCTGCGCCTCGTGATCTCCATCGCCAAGAAATACACCAACCGCGGCCTGCAGTTCCTGGACCTGATCCAGGAGGGCAACATCGGCCTGATGAAGGCGGTCGACAAGTTCGAGTACCGCCGCGGCTACAAGTTCTCGACCTACGCCACCTGGTGGATCCGTCAGGCGATCACCCGCTCGATCGCCGACCAGGCGCGGACCATCCGCATCCCGGTGCACATGATCGAGACGATCAACAAGATCGTCCGCACCAGCCGCCAGATGCTGCACGAGATCGGCCGCGAACCGACGCCCGAAGAGCTGGCCGAAAAACTGGCCATGCCGCTGGAGAAGGTCCGCAAGGTCCTGAAGATCGCCAAGGAGCCGATCAGCCTCGAAACGCCCATCGGCGACGAGGAAGACAGCCACCTGGGCGACTTCATCGAGGACAAGAACGCGATCCTGCCGATCGATGCGGCGATCCAGAGCAACTTGCGCGAGACCACGACCCGCGTGCTGGCGTCCCTGACGCCGCGCGAGGAGCGGGTGCTGCGCATGCGCTTCGGCATCGGCATGAACACGGACCACACGCTGGAGGAGGTCGGCCAGCAGTTCTCGGTGACGCGCGAGCGCATCCGCCAGATCGAGGCCAAGGCGCTGCGCAAGCTGAAGCACCCGTCGCGGTCGCGGAAGCTGCGCAGCTTCCTCGACAGCTAGAATGCAGAAGGGGCGGCTCCACTGGAGCCGCCCCTTTCGTATGCGCGGGTGGGCCGATCAGGCCTTGTTGTCGAAGATCGTCTCGAAGCCCGCCCACATCATGCGCTTGCCGTCGAAGGGCATGTCCATGTTCGCCATCTCGGGGTCCTGCATCATCTTCTCCCAGGCGGCGTCGGCGGTAGCCTTGTCCGGCCAGCGCAGCCAGGCGAAGACCACGACCTCGCCGGGCTCCTGCTTCACGGCACGCGGGAAGCTCGTGAGCGTGCCCTCCTCGATGCCCTCGCCCCAGGCTTCGACGTGCTCGATACAGCCGTAGGCCTTGAACAGCTCCCAGCCTTTGCGGGCGGACTCGATGTAACGCTGCTTGTCCTCGGCCTTAACGGGGGTGAGGAAACCGTTGATGTAGCTCATCCTGTTTCTCCTTCGGGGTTGGAACGCGAGGTGGTCGATTTCAGCCGACGGCGTCGGCGGCGGCTTCCAGACGGGCGATGTCGATCTTGCGCATCGTCATCATGGCTTCGAAGGCCGCCTTCGCCCGGGCCGGGTTCTTGTCGTTGTAGAAGGCCATCAACCGCTTCGGGGTGATCTGCCAGTTGACGCCCCAGCGGTCCTTGCACCAGCCGCACTGGCTCTCCTGACCGCCGTTGGAGACGATGGCGTCCCACAGGCGGTCGGTCTCGGCCTGGTCGTCGGTGTAGATCTGGAACGATACGGCCTCGGTCTGCGGGAAGATCGGGCCGCCGTTGAGCCCCATGAAGGAGCGTCCGGCCAGGGTGAACTCGACCACCAGCTCCTCGCCCTCGCGGGTCGAGGGATTGTCCGACGGGCTGGCGTGCACGCCGTCGATGCGGCTGTCGGGCAGACCCAGCGACATGTAGAATTCGGCCGCCGCCCGGGCCTGGCCCAGGTCGTACCAGATGCAGGGCGTGATCTTGTCGGTCATGACGGCTCCTTGGAGGGGGCGGGCGAACCCCTGAGCACGAGCCCGGCGA
Source organism: Brevundimonas sp. (assembly GCF_036399195.1). Taxonomy (GTDB): domain Bacteria; phylum Pseudomonadota; class Alphaproteobacteria; order Caulobacterales; family Caulobacteraceae; genus Brevundimonas. The sequence continues at coordinate 287 of NZ_DASWNO010000145.1, read as the reverse complement.
CGACAAGCGCGCCGACATAGACCCAGAATAGCATGTGCGTGGGAGAAGGCGCATCGGCGGACGCCTCGACCCCGATCAGGGCGGCGAGGCCGAGCAGAAGCAGGGCGGCGCCGAACAGGCGGGCGGGCCTGAGAAAATACAGGGCGGAAGCGAGCAGCAGGACGGCGCCCAGCGGAACCTGCAGCGTCGGCTCCAGCGTCGGCGCCTGTTCGGACGGGGCGACGAGCGCCCTGAACGCGACCAGCCGACTGACCGCGTCCAGCGCCAGAAAACCCCCGGCCACCCCG
>NZ_DASWNO010000144.1:0-1883 GCF_036399195.1 Brevundimonas sp. | reverse complement strand
GCCTACGACATGGCCCAGCCGGGTCAGCGCATCCTGATCCTCGCCGGCACCCCCTTCGGCGCCCCAGGGGCTGCGAATCTGCTCCGTCTGGCCCATGCTCCGAGCAAGAAGGGGCGCTGAGGCGTCGTTTCAGACCAGCGGGGGAGCATGATCAAATACATCGGCTCCAAGCGGGCCCTGCTCGGGCAGATCGTCGGCGCGGTGAAGACCGCGCTGCCGGACGGCGGGACCGTCTGCGACCTGTTCTCCGGCACCGCCCGTGTCGGTCATGCGCTGAAGCGGGAGGGCTTTCGGGTCTGGTCGAACGACCACAACGCCTACGCCCACGCACTCGCCACCTGCTACGTGCAGGCGGACCGCGACCGGTGGCTCGACCGCGCCGAGGCGGTGCTGGCGGAGCTGCGGGAGGTGAAGCCCCAAGGGGGCTGGTTCACCCGGACCTTCTGCGAGGACGCGCGCTATTTCTCGCCGGAGAATGGCGCGCGGATCGACGCCATGCGCGACCGGATCGCAACCATGGGGCTGGAGCCGGAGCTGGAGGCGATCGCCCTGGTCAGCCTGATGGAGGCGGCGGACCGGGTCGACTCCACGGCCGGGCTGCAGATGGCCTACATGAAGCAATGGGCCGCGCGCGCGTTAAAGCCGCTCGAGCTGCGGATGCCCGACGTTCTGCCCGGGGCGGGCAAGGCCACCCGGCGTGACGCCGTCGAACTGGCCTCCGAGATCGAGGCCGACCTCGTCTATCTGGACCCGCCGTACAACCAGCATTCCTACCTCGGCAACTATCACTGCTGGGAGAGTCTGGTGCTGTGGGACAAGCCGGAGACCTATGGGATCGCCAACAAACGGATCGACGTCCGCACCCGCAAGAGCGCCTTCAACAGCCGTCCGGGCATCGCGCCGGCCCTCCGGTCGGTGATCGAAGGGTTGAAGGCGCCGAACCTCGTCGTCTCGTTCAACGACGAGGGCTATCTGAACCGCGCCGAGCTGGTCGAGATGCTGTCGGCGCGCGGCGAGGTGCAGGTCATCGAAATCCAGCACCCCCGCTACGTCGGCGCGCGCATCGGCATCCATAATCCCAAGGGCGAAAAGGTCGGCTCCGTCGGGCGGCTGCGGAACGTGGAATACCTGTTCGTTGTCGGCGATCGGCCGCTGAAGCTGGCCGACGCGGCCTGAGCCGCAAATGTTCGGAACAGGACAGAGTCCCGGTCGTTATCCGCGGCATGGAAGAGCTGTCAGTGACCCCCGCCCGCCGGCAATACGCCCATCAAGCCTATGGCCGTACCGCTGATGCGTTCGAACCCGTGGCCTGGCGTCCGCCGGTGTCGAAACGGTTCGATCCTCGTCCGGCGAACGACGGCTACGGGCCCGGTTCAAGTCTGAGGGAAGACTTCGCGGCGTTGCCCGCCTGGGCCACCATCGTGGGCGGAGGCATGATCGCGGCGCTCGTCGGCGCCTTGTTGGGCGGCGCCCTACAGGTCTAGCGGCTCGAGCAACGCACGGATCGGCGCCCAGCCGCGGCGGTGAGCCGGGCAGGGGCCCAGCGCCTTCAAAGCCGCCTGATGCACCGGCGCATTGTAGCCCTTGTGCGAGGCGAAGCCGTAACCGGGGTACTCCTCGTCCATGGCGATCATCAGCCGGTCCCGGGCCATCTTGGCCAGGATCGAGGCGGCGGCGATCGACAGCGACAGGCCGTCCCCGCCGACCACCGTCTGCACGTCGCACGGCAGCTTGAAACGATAGTTGCCGTCGACCAGCGCCGCGACCGGCTGGATCGCCATCGCCTCGATCGCGCGGCACATGGCCAGGCCGGTGGCGTGCAGGATGTTCAGCTCGGCGATCTCCTCGACCGAGGCGAAGCCGACGCCCCAAGCCAGCGCCCG
>NZ_DASWNO010000143.1:0-3340 GCF_036399195.1 Brevundimonas sp. | reverse complement strand
TGAAGGACGCGCCCGCCAACGCGCCCAAGCTGATCGCCTTCGAGAGCGTCTATTCGATGGACGGCGACATCGCCGACCTGGCCGGCACCATCGCCCTGGCGAAGCAATACGGCGCGATGACCTACCTCGACGAGGTCCACGCGGTCGGCCTCTACGGCGCGACCGGCGCGGGCGTGGCCGAGCGCGACGGCGTGCTGGACGGCATCGACATCGTCGAATGCACCCTCGGCAAGGCCATCGGCGTCATGGGCGGCTATATCGCCGCCGACGCGGTGATCGTCGACGCGGTGCGCAGCTGGGCTTCGGGCTTCATCTTCACCACCAGTCTGCCACCGGCCCTGACCGCCGGGGCGCTTGCCTCGGTGCGCCATCTGAAGGCCCATCCGGAACTGCGCCAGGCCCATCAGGAGCGCGCCGCGACCCTGAAGGCCCGCTTCGCCGCCGCCGGCATCCCGGTGATGGAGTCGGTCAGTCACATCGTGCCGGTCTTCGTCGGCGACCCTGTGCACGCCAAGATGATCTCGGACATGCTGCTGGAAGACCACGGCGTCTATGTCCAGCCGATCAACTACCCCACCGTGCCAAAGGGCACCGAGCGGCTGCGGTTCACGCCGTCGCCGAACCACACCGACGCCATGATGGACGACCTCGTTCGCGCCATGGACCGGCTGTGGACCCACTGCAATGTGGCGCGCCTCCCTGCCGTCGCCTGACGACATCGGCGAGGTCATCTTCGAGCTGACCCGCAACGGCGCCTATCTGAAGTGTTCGGCGATCCATGTGGCCACAGGGGTCGAGGTGTCCGCCCTCGGTCCGGCCGCCGAGCCGGAAGGCCTGAAGCGCATCGCCCTCGGCAAGCTGAAGCGGGCGCTGGCGTCGCGCTGACCTACCAGATGTTGTGGCGGCCCGGTCGGGGGACTAATGATCTCGCATACACGGAGACCGCAGTGACCGCCTTCACCCACGACGCCTATTTCTCGAAGACCCTGGCAGAGGCCGATCCCGACATCTTCGGCGGCATCCAGGGCGAACTGCGCCGCCAGCAGGAGCAGATCGAGCTGATCGCGTCCGAGAACATCGTCTCGAAGGCGGTGCTGGAGGCGCAGGGCTCGGTCCTGACCAATAAATACGCCGAGGGGTATCCGGGGCGGCGCTATTACGGCGGCTGCGAATATGTCGACGTCACCGAGAGCCTCGCCCGCGACCGGGCCAAACAGCTGTTCGGCTGCGCCTTCGCCAACGTCCAGCCGCACTCGGGCGCCCAGGCCAACCAGGCGGTGTTTCAGGCCCTGCTGACGCCGGGCGACACCTTCCTCGGCATGGATCTGGCCGCCGGCGGCCACCTGACGCACGGCTCCCCCGCCAACCAGTCGGGCAAGTGGTTCCGGCCGGTGACGTACAAGGTGCGCGAGGGCGATTGCCTGATCGACTACGACCACGTCGCCCAGATGGCGGAGCAGGAAAAGCCCAAGCTGATCCTGGCCGGCGCCAGCGCCTACAGCCGTCACATCGACTTCGCCCGCTTTCGCGAGATCGCAGACAGCGTCGGGGCGTATCTGATGGTCGACATGGCCCACTACGCGGGGCTGATCGCCGGCGGCGTCTATCCCGACCCGCTGCCGCACGCCCACGTCGTCACCACCACCACGCACAAGACCCTGCGCGGACCGCGCGGCGGCATGGTGCTGTCGAACGACCTCGAGCTGGGCAAGAAGATCAACTCGGCCGTCTTCCCGGGGCTGCAGGGCGGGCCGCTGGAGCACGTCATCGCCGCCAAGGCCGTGGCCTTCGGCGAGGCCCTCAAGCCCGAGTTCAAACTCTACGCTCAACAGGTGGTTGACAACGCCCGCGCCTTGGCCGCGGTGCTGGTGGAACGGGGCTGCGCCATCGTCTCCGGCGGCACGGACAGCCACCTGATGCTGGTTGATCTGCGGCCGAAGGGCGTCACCGGCAAGGCCACCGAGGCGGCGCTCGAGCACGCCCTGATGACCTGCAACAAGAATGGGGTGCCGTTCGACACCGCGCCCTTCACCATTACCTCGGGCGTCCGGCTGGGCACGCCGGCCGGCACCACCCGCGGCTTCGGCGTGGCGGAGTTCCAGCAGGTCGGCCACTGGATCGCGGACGTCATCGACTCCATGAAGGGCGGCGACGAGGCCGACGCCGGCGTGTCGGAGCGGGTCGCCGGCGAGGTGCGTGACCTCACGCGCCGCTTCCCGATCTACGGATAAGCCCCTGATGAAATGCCCCTTCTGCGGAAATCAGGACACCCAGGTGAAGGACAGCCGCCCGTCGGACGACGGCGCGGCGATCCGGCGCCGGCGGTCCTGCCCGCAGTGCAGCGGGCGGTTCACCACCTTCGAGCGCGTCCAGCTGCGCGAGCTGATGATCCTCAAGCGCAACGGCCGCCGCACGCCCTTCGACCGCGACAAGCTGGAGCGGTCGCTGAACGTCGCGTTGCGCAAGCGTCCGGTTCAGGCGGAGCAGGTCGAACAGCTGGTCAGCCGCATCACCCGCCAGCTGGAAAGCCTGGGCGAGACAGAGATTCCGTCCTCGACCGTCGGCGACTTCATCATGAAGGCGCTCAAGTCGGTCGATGAGGTCGCCTACGTCCGCTACGCCTCGGTCTACAAGGACTTCAGGCACACCGGCGATTTCGCCAAATTCCTGGGCGACGAGGGTCTGGACGAGAACTGATGCGTGTCACCCTGAAGCTGGCGACGTCCCTCGACGGACGCATTGCGACCGGCTCGGGCGAGAGCAAATGGATCACGGGCGAGGCGGCTAGGGTCGAGGGGCATCGGCTGCGGGCGGGGCATGACGCCGTCATGGTGGGGGTGGAGACGGTCCTCGCCGACGATCCCGAGTTGACTGTGCGCCTCCCAAGGTCCGATGAGATTCGGCAGCCCCTGCGCGTCGTGCTGGACAGTCGCCTGCGGACGCCCGCCACCGCCCGACTGGCCAACCCCGGCACGATGATCCTGACCGCCGCCGAGCCCCGGCCGGTAGGGACCGCCGAGGTCGAACGCGTCGAGGCCCCCGACGGTCGCCCCGCTCCTGCCCCGGCGCTGGAAGCGCTCGCCCGCCGAGGCTGCGCCTCCGTCCTCATCGAGGGCGGCGGCCAGGTTGCGGCCTCGTTCCTTGGCGCCGGTCTGGTCGACCGGCTCGAGTGGTTCCGCGCGCCGATCCTTCTGGGCGGTGACGGGCGGCCCTGCGTCGCTGCCCTGGCCCTTGCAAAGCTGGCCGACGCGCCCAAGTTCCGGCGGGTGTCCGCCGAGCCCGTGGGGGACGATCTGTGGGAGCGCTATGATGCGATCCGCTAACCTCCGTTCGCCCGGCG
>NZ_DASWNO010000142.1:0-3530 GCF_036399195.1 Brevundimonas sp. | reverse complement strand
GCCAGTCTGCACAACTGCATGAGCGGCCACGGCCCGGATCAGGCGTCTTACGACAAGGCGGTGGCGGCGGAGCTGAAGCCGGTCAGGATCGAGAACACCCTCGCCTTCATGTTCGAGACGCGCATGCCGATCCGGACCACCGAATGGGCGCAAACCTCGCCGACGATGCAGCTGGACTACGACGACGTCTGGACCGGATTCGAGAAGGGACGGCTGGCATGAAACGCCTGTTGATCGTGGCCGCCGCTCTGCTCGCCGCTGCCTGCCAGCCCGTCGCCGAGAAGGGCGAGCTGGGCTTCGGCAATGAGCCGGCTCCCGTGCAGGTCGCCGAGAGCCCGGCCGCAGCCGACTGCCTTGCGCGCGGAGGGCGGATGCAGCCGGTCGGGCGTATGCAGACCATGCAGTGCGTGGTCCGTTACGCCGACGCCGGCAAGCGCTGCACCGACGGCGAGCAGTGCGCGGGCGAGTGCCGGGTCGCGGACGTGGCCGCTCGAGCGGTCCAGGGCGCGGCCGTGGTCGGGCAGTGCCAGGCCGACAGCAACCGCTTCGGCTGCTTCACCCGCGTTGAGGACGGCAAGGCCGAGGCTACGCTCTGCGTCGACTGAACCCCGCATACTGACCCCTGCATCCGGAGGCGGAGCGGCAGCGTTCCTTGAGCCATGAGCCTGACTGAAATCGCCGCCCTTCTGGGCCTGAACCTGGCCCTGATCGTCGCGGTGATGGTCGCCCTGTGGGGCCTGTCTCTGCGACTGAAGGACGTCAGCTTCATCGACGGGGTCTGGCCGCTGGGCATGCTGATGCTGGCCCTCGTCACCTTCGCGCGTACGGACGGCGACGCCACGCGCAAATGGCTCTTGCTGTGGCTGGTGGCGGTGTGGGCTCTGCGTCTCGGGTGGCATCTGCTTAGCCGCTGGCGCCGGCACGGGGCTGACAACCGCTATGTGGAGATCGTCGAGAACCAGGAACGGACCAAGGGCTGGTCGTTCGGCAAGACCGCCCTGCTGTTCGTCTTCCTGCCCCAAGCGGTGCTCAGCTGGCTGACCTCATTGCCGGTGCAGTTGGGTCAGGTGGCGTTCGAGCCGCAGGTCGGGTGGATCGGCTGGACCGGCGCCGTCCTGGCCGTGGTCGGCATCGGCTTCGAGAGCATCGGCGACGCCCAGCTGGCGGCGTTCAAGCGAGATCCGAAGAACAAGGGCCAGGTGTTGGACACGGGCCTGTGGCGCTGGACCCGGCACCCGAACTATTTCGGCGACGCCTGCGTCTGGTGGGGCCTGTATCTGATCGCCGCCGAGACCGGGCCGGGGCTGTGGTCGGTCGCCGGGCCGCTGTTCCTCACCTTCACCCTGACCCGCTGGTCGGGCATCGGCATCACCGAGACAGCCAGCAAGAAGTCGAAGCCCGGCTATGAGGACTACGTCCGTCGGACCAGCGCCTTCATCCCCTGGCCGCCGAAGAAGGGCTGACGCCCACGGAAAAGCCCCCGCCGCGTGCGCGACGGGGGCCTGACCGTTTCCGAAGGCGAACCGGGGATCATGAACCCCCGGGTCTCTCCGTCTTACTGGGCCGGAGCCGGGTTCGCCGTCGAGGGCGAGGTGTTCGGCGTGTTCTCGGTGGTCATGCCGCCGTCGGCGTTGCCGCCTTGCTGCTCGACCATGTCGGCCTTTTCGTTCAGGGCGGTTTCGGCGGCTTCCGTCGGAGCGGCTGCGGCCTGCTCTTCCAGAGCGTCGGCTTGGGTTTCGGCGGCCTTGTCGGCCTGGCTCTCACAAGCGGCGACGCCGGCCAGGGCGAAGGCGGCGACGGAGGCGATGATCAGTTTACGCATGAGGGATGTCCTTCCAGAGTGGAACCCACATAACTCTGCCGCACAGCTTCGGTTCACGCCTCTGTGAAAAAAATGTCGGGCAGATCACTTATCCCGTGAACGCCACCCGGGCGGCGCCGAGCAGCGCCGCCTGTTTGTGCAGGATCACCCGGGTCGGTATTCGCTCCATATAGCCTTGGTAACGGCCTTTGCGGTCGAACCGGCGCCGGAAGGGGCTCGTCTGGAGGAACGGCAGGATGCGGGGTGCGATGCCGCCCGCGACATAGACGCCGCCGCGAGCGCCCGTGATCAGGGCGATGTCTCCAGCCAGCGCGCCGAGGATGCCGCAGAAGCGCGTGAGGGTCGCCGCGGCCGGGCTGGCTGGATCGCCGAGCGCCCGTGCCGTGATCGCCGCAGGCTCGGTCAGGTCCGCATCCCGACCCTCGATCTGGGCCAGCACCGCATGCAGGGTCACGAGCCCCGGGCCGCAGATCAGCCGCTCGACCGAGACCCGGCCATAGCGAGCGCGCAGGATGCGCAGGATCTCGTCCTCCACGGCGTCGTCCGGCGCGAAACCCACATGCCCGCCTTCTGACGGTAGGGCGATCTCCCGGCCCTGCGCGTCGCGGGCGAGGGTCGCGACGCCGAACCCGGTCCCGGGCCCGACCACCGAGATTGCGGCGTGAGGGTCTCCCTGCTCCGGTCCGCCCAGCGAGGCGAGGTCGTCCGCCGGGACCAGCGGCGCGCCCCAGGCCAGGGCCTCGAAATCGTTGATCAGCCGGATCGCGCCGTGACCCAGGGAGGTCAGTTCGGCCTCCGAAATCCGCCAGGGCGAGTTGGTCAGGTCGACCTCGCCGTCGAGTATCGGCCCCGCCACCGCAAGAACGCCTCCCGCCGGCTTGGCCGGACAGCCCTCGATGAAGGCTTTGACGGCTTCGAGGAAGGTGGGGACCTGCGCGGCGGGGAAGCTCTGGTGATGCTCGAGGGCGAAGCCGCCGTCGGTGCGGCGCGCGAGGGCGAACCGGGCGTTGGTCCCGCCGACGTCGCCGACAAGGACGGTCTCGCCGGAGGCGCTCACGCGTCCACCGCGCGGTCCACGAGGTTGGGATCGGGCGGCGTGTCCGCGCCGCCGACCGCGCCGACGGCCGGCGCGAAACAGATCGACGCGCCCTCTTCGGCGGTCGAGACCACATGCCGGAAGGCGGCGAACAGCTCCCGGCCATAGCCCCAGCTCGAGGCCTCCGCGTTGGCGGGCGAGCGGTCGGCCGCAGGCCGCGCCGCCAAGTCGCCGGCGCCGACGGTGGTCAGGATTCCCGCCTCGGCGTCGAGCCGGATCACGTCGCCGTCGCGGAGATGGGCCAGAGGCCCGCCCGCCAGCGCTTCCGGCGAGACGTGGATGGCCGCCGGCGTCTTGCCCGAGGCGCCGGACATGCGGCCGTCGGTGACGAAGGCGACCCTGTAGCCGCGGTCCTGCAGCACGCTCAGGGCGGGCGACAGGCTGTGCAGCTCGGGCATGCCGTTGGCGCGCGGGCCCTGGAAGCGCAGCACCACGACCACATCGCGGTCCAGCCGGCCGTCGTTGAACGCCTTCAGCGCGTCCTCCTGCGTCTCGAACACGGCGGCGGGGGCCTCGACGATCCGGTTCTCGGGCTTGACCGCCGAGACCTTGATCACGGCGCGGCCGAGGTCGCCCTGCACCAGTCGAAGCCCGCCGTCCTTCTGGAAGGGA
>NZ_DASWNO010000141.1:0-4312 GCF_036399195.1 Brevundimonas sp. | reverse complement strand
GATGCGGTTTTCGGAGATTCGCCGATGCTGGGCTGGTTCCAGGCGCTGCTGCCCAAGGAAGACAACTTCTTCCGGCTGTTCGACGCGCACGCGGCGACCCTGATCAACGGCGCCGAGGCCCTGCGCAAGGTGCTGGAGGGCGGAGACGAGGTCCCGCACTGGTGCCAGAAGATCGTCGACCACGAGCACGAGGCTGACGAGGTCGCGCGTGAGGTGCTGTTCGCGGTCCGGCGCAGCTTCATCACCCCCTTCGACCGGTCTGACATCCGCGGCCTGACCAACTCGCTCGACGACTCCATCGACCAGATGCAGAAGACCGCCAAGGTCATCACCCTGTACGAGCTTCGCCAGTTCACGCCGCACATGCGCCAGCTGGGCGACATCGCGGTCGAGTCGGCCATCCTGACGGTCGAGGCGGTCAGCCTGCTGCCCGCAATGCGTCGCAACCACGGCCGCCTGAACGAACTCACCGAGAAGATCGCCCGGCTGGAGAGCGACAGCGACGCGCTCTACGACGCCGGCATGAAGGCTCTGTTCGAAGAGCACCGGCACAGCGATCCCATGGGCTTCATCACTGGCGCCGAGGTCTATGACCATCTGGAGAAGGTGGTCGATCGGTTCGAGGACGTCGCCAACCGGATCAACGGCGTTCTGGTCGAGCACCTGTAGGAGGCGGCCCGATGGACGGCCCGCTGCTGATCCTGATCTTCCTGATCGCCGTCGCCCTGCTGTTCGACTTCCTGAACGGTCTGCACGACGCCGCGAACTCGATCGCCACCATCGTGGCAACGCGGGTGCTGCCGCCGGTCTATGCGGTAGGCTGGGCGGCCTTCTTCAACTTCATCGCCTTCCTGTTCTTCGGGCTGCACGTGGCCGACACGATAGGGCGTGGGATCATTGATCCCGACGTCATCTCGGACCAGGTCATCTTCGGCGCCCTGATGGGAGCGATCAGCTGGAACATCATCACCTGGCTGGCCGGCATTCCGTCATCCAGCTCCCACGCCCTGATCGGCGGCCTGCTGGGGGCGGGGATCGCCAAGGCCGGGACCGGAGCCGTGGTGGTGGCCGGAGTGAGCAAGACCGTCGCGGCGATCTTCCTGTCGCCGGCCGTCGGGTTCGGGCTGGCGCTGCTGCTGGTGTTCATCGTGTCGTGGGTGTTCGTGAAGGCCAATCCGTCGTTCGCGGACAAGGTGTTCCGTCGGCTGCAGTTCGTGTCGGCTTCCGCCTACTCTCTGGGGCACGGCGGCAATGACGCCCAGAAGACCATGGGGATCATCGCCGTGCTGCTCTATTCGCGCGCCCCGCCCGGGTCGGAGTTCATTGTGCCGTTCTGGGTGGTCATCACCTGCCAGGCGGCGATTGCTCTGGGAACCCTGTTCGGCGGCTGGCGCATCGTTCACACCATGGGCTCACGCATCACCCGGCTCAGCCCGCAGCAGGGGTTCTGCGCGGAGACGGGCGGCGCGATCACCCTGTTTCTGGCGACCGGGATGGGCATTCCCGTGTCGACGACCCACACCATCACCGGCGCCATCGTCGGCGTCGGCGCGGCCCGGCGAGCCTCGGCCGTGCGGTGGGGCGTGGCGCGCAGCATCGTCACCGCCTGGTTCATCACCATGCCGGCGTCGGCGGCCATCGCCGCGGTTTTCTACTGGCTGGGCGGGACCTTCCTGAACTGATGAAGGGCGAGGTGATCCGTTCCGAGCGGGCCGAGCGGCGCCAGGTCGCGGCCCTGCCGTGGCGGCGAAGCGAGGGCGGCCTGCAGGTGATGCTGATCAGTTCGCGGGAGACCCGCCGCTGGGTCATCCCCAAGGGCGGCCGTATGGCCGGAAAGACGGACGCCGAGGCCGCCGCCCAGGAGGCGCTGGAGGAGGCCGGGATCGAGGGGCTGATCGCTCACGATCCGATCGGCACGTTTCGCTACGCCAAGATACTGAAGAGCGGCGCCGCGCGCTGGTGCGTGGTCTCGGTCTACCCGCTCGAGGTTACCGTCGAGCACGACGAGTGGCAGGAGCGGGCCGAGCGGGAGCGGGCGTGGGTCAGCCGCGACGAGGCGGTGCGGCGTGTCGATGAGCCGGATCTGAAGGTGCTGATCGCCGGCTTCGAGACCTGAACTCCACGCCGGTACGGTTGCGCCCGTCACGACCGGACCCCACAACAGGGGCATGAACGCGCCCTTCAAGACCCCCGCCGACCCGCTTGGCGCCCCGCTGTGGGACCTGTCCGACCTTTACGCCTCCACCGAGGACGCCCGCATCGAGGCGGACCTCGATCGCGCCCGGTCGCTCGTGGCGGAGCTCAACGCCCTGCAGGGGCGGCTGGTCGCCTCGCGCGCAGAACCGGAAGCGTTGGGAAGGGTGCTCGATCAGGCGGTGACGCTGTACGAACGGGCCTCCGACGTGCTGGGCGGCCTCGGCGCCTACGCCTTTCTCGCGGCCTCCACCAACCGCAACGACGCCGCGGCGCAGGGGTTCGAGGCGACGGTGCGGGAGCGGATGACGGCCATCGCCACGCCGACCATCTGGGTGACGCTGGAGGTGAACCAGCTCGACGAGGGCGAGGTGGCCGCGGCGCTTCAGGCGCATCCCACGGCGGCCCGCTGGACGCCTTGGCTGCGGCGCGTCCGGGCGATGAAGCCGCACGAGCTGTCGAGCGAACTGGAGACCTTCCTGGCCGAACGCGGCCCCATCAGCGCGCAGTGGCCGCGTCTGTTCGACGAGACGCTGGCGGCGATGAAGGTGTCGGCGGGCGAGGACGAGCTGACCCTCGCCGAGGCGCTGAACAGGCTGTCCGACCCCAAGGCGGCCCGACGTAAGGCCGCGGCCGAGGGGCTGAACGAGGCGCTGGCCGCCCGTGCCTCAACCATGGCGCTGGTGCTGAACACCGTCGCCGCAGACAAGGCGCTGGAGGACAAGTGGCGCGGATTCAGGCGGCCCGCTGACGGTCGGCACCTAGCCAACGAGGTCGACGGCGAGTCGGTGGACGCCATGGCCGAGGCCGTGGCCGCCGCCTATCCGCGTCTGTCGCACCGCTACTATGCCCTGAAAGCCAGGGCGCTGGGCAAGCCGGTGCTGGATCAATGGGACCGCAATGCACCCCTCGAGACCACCGCCCCCCGATCGTACGACTGGGCGCAGGGCCGCGAACTGGTGCTGGCCAGCTTCGCCGACCTTGGCCCGGAGTTCGCCGACCGCGCCGGCGGCTTCTTCGACAAGCCGTGGATCGACGGACGCGCTCGGCCCGGCAAGCAGTCAGGTGCCTACGCCCACCCGGTCACCTCCGACCGCCATCCCTATGTGTTCCTGAACTGGATGGGCGAGCGGCGCGACGTGCTGACGCTGGCGCACGAGCTTGGACACGGCGTGCACCAGACGCTGGCGGCGGGGCAGGGGAGCCTGCTGGCCGACACGCCGCTGACGCTGGCCGAGACCGCCTCCATCTTCGCCGAAGGCCTGACGTTTGACCGGCTGCTGAAGACGGCGCCGAAGGTCGAGCAGCGCGGCCTGCTGGCTGGCCGGATCGAGGACGGGCTGAACACGGTGGTACGCCAGATCGCCTTCCACCGCTTCGAGACCCGCTTCCACGACGAACGGGCGGCGGGCGAGGTGTCGGTCGAACGAATTGGGGCGCTGTGGCTGGGGGAGATGGGCGGGTCTCTGGGCCCGGCGGTGACGCTGAACTCCGGCTACGAACACTGGTGGAGCTACGTCAGCCACTTCGTCCACTCGCCCTTCTACGTCTACGCCTACGCTTTCGGCGACCTGCTGGTGGCGGCGCTGATGGAGACGCGGGCAAAGGACCCGGGGGCCTTCACGCCGCTGTATCGCGAGCTGCTGGCCGCCGGCGGGTCGAAAACCTATGTCGAGGCGCTGGCGCCGTTCGGGCTGAACCCGCGCGATCCGGCCTTCTGGACGATCGGCACGAAGCGGCTTGAGGGTCTGATCGATCAGTTCGAGGCGCTGGTCTGAGTTGACGCAGCCGCCGGGTCGCGCAAGCGTCCATGAATGCGCTTTCTGATCCTCGCCGCCGCCACCGCCGCTCTCGCCGCCACCGCCGCTCTCGCTGTCCCCGCCTTCGCACAGACTGCGCCCGCGCCGTCTCCCGCGGTTCGGGCCATGGCCGCCGGTTATAAGGCCCTGACGGTCTGCAGCGCGCTGAACACAGCGCGTGCGGCCGGCGGCGGGCGCACCGTGGAGAGCGTTGAAGCCAACGAACTGGTCGGCATCTACCCCGAGCTCGACGTGCTGGTGCGCGACATGCCCGCGGTGGTGAGTCCCGGTCGCGTCGAGGTCGCGTGGGACGAGGCCAT
>NZ_DASWNO010000140.1:0-6149 GCF_036399195.1 Brevundimonas sp. | reverse complement strand
CCGTCCTTGTCGAGCGCCACATGGCCCGCGCCGTTGACCATGAAGACGCTGGAACGCACCTCATCCCCGGACGCTGGAGGCGAGGGCGGATCCTGCATCAGGATGGCGGACAGGGCGAAGAGGGTCAGCATGGGCGGGGATCCCCGTTGATGGATGATCCATCTGATCACACCGGCTTTGCGGCCATGTTTCAGCCGGGCGGAGAAATGTTTCAGCCCTGAAATGACGCGGAGCGCCGGCTCCGTCACAATGGCCGCATGCAAGCCGACGCCGCCGCCCGCATCCTCGTCGTCGACGACGACCCCGGCATCCGCGAGGTGCTGTGCGACTACCTGAGCCAGCACGGGTACGAGGCGCGCGGCTGCGCCTCAGCCGCCGAGATGGATCACGCCCTCGCCGCTCGAAGCGCCGACCTGATCGTGCTGGATCTGATGATGCCGGGCGAGGACGGGCTCTCGGTTTGCCGACGGCTCGCCGGCAAGGGGGGGCCGCCGATCGTCATGCTGTCGGCCATGGGCGAGGACATGGACCGGATCATCGGTCTTGAGCTCGGCGCCGACGACTACCTGCCCAAGCCGTGCAATCCGCGCGAACTGCTGGCCCGGGTGCGGGCGGTGCTGCGCCGGCCGAGGGAGGACGCCGGCGACGGCCCGGCGCTGTCCTTCGCTGGCTGGCGGCTGGACCTGATGCGGCGGGAGCTGACCCGCCCCGACGGCCAGCCGGTCCTGATGTCCGCCGGCGAGTTCGCCCTGCTCCGGGCCTTCGCGGAACGTCCCGGGAGGGTCCTGAGCCGCGATCAGCTGCTGGAGCGGGCGCGCGGCGCCGACGCCGACGTGTTCGACCGCGCCATGGACGTCCAGATCAGCCGCTTGAGGAAAAAACTCGACGACGGGTCGGGACTGGAGATGATCCAGACCTTGAGAGGCGAAGGATACATGTTCGATATGCGCGTCGAACGTCTGAACGGCGCCGGGCGGTGACCGTCAAACGTCGGACGTCCCTGCCCGTTCTGGTTCAGGTCGCGGCGCTGGCCGTACTGGCCGTCGTCATGTCGCAGGCCGTGGCGTTCGGCGTCGTGGTTCTGGCGCCCGAGCCGCGGCCGGCGGGCTTCAGCATCGCGACGGCGGCGGACGCCCTGAAAGGCCTTCCCGCGGAAACGTCGGATGGTCGGGCGCTGCGGCGGCGATTGACCGATCAGCCCATTCTTCCCGAGACCCCCAGGGGCGACGACCTCATGGCCGCCGCGATCGGCGCGGGTCTGGCGCATCGGCTCGGGGTGGCGAGTGGCGACGTCCGCGTCCGGATCGACGCTCCCGGACGGCCGGTGCGACGAGCCGGCTCCCTGTGGGTCAGGGAGGGTCAGCACGCCTTCGGCTTCGGGCTCGTCGATCAGCTCGGGGGCCGGGTGGGATCGCCGCCCCGGCCTGCGGCGTCGTTGGCAAATCCGTCCGAGGCGCGGAACGGGGGCGGCGCCCGCGAGGTGCGGGCCCAGTTGAACGTCCGCCAGCTCCGATCGGGCGCAGGCGACACCACCTTCATTGTTCAGAGGGACACGCGTGGCTTCTCCATCCTGGCTGACCGCCTGACCTTCGCTCCGTTTACAGCGTCGGTGCGCCGTGCTGACGGACGGTGGGCGACGGTCGAGCCGCCGCGGGACCTGCTGTCGCCCTGGCAGAAGAGGGTGCTTCTGGCGCTCGCCATCTCCATGCTTCTGCTGGCGCCGCTGGTCTGGTTCATGGCCCGTCGTCTGACCCGGCCGATCCGGGTCTTCGCCGACGCCGCGGAGCGCCTGGGGGCCGACCCCGACGCCGAGCCGCTGACGCCGTCCGGCCCCAGCGAGGTCCGCACCGCCATCCACGCCTTCAACGACATGCAGGCGTCCCTGCGCGATCACATGCGCCGCCGCACCCAGACAGTGGCTGCCATCGCCCACGACCTGCGCACGCCCCTGACCCGTCTTCGCTTCCGGGCCGAGCAGGCCCCGGAGGCGGTGCGCGACCGCATGGCCGCCGACATCGAGGAGATGGACGCCCTGATCGCCCAGGCCATGGCCTATGTCCGGGGCGAGACGCCTTCGGAGCGGCGCGAGCGGTTCGACCTCGCCGCCCTCGCCGCAGACTGCGCCAGCGGCTTCTCGGAAACCGGAGCCGCCGTGACCTTCTCGGCCGGCGCCCCCCTGCCGGTGGACGGCGACCCCGCCGCCCTGCGCCGCGCCCTGTCGAACCTGATCTCCAACGCAGTCAAGTATGGCGGCGAGGCGCGGGTCTCTTCGTCCGCCAGCGACGGACGCGCGGTGATCGTGGTCGAGGACAACGGCCCCGGTCTGCCCGAAGAGGAGCTGGAGGCGGTGTTCGAGCCCTTCCATCGCGCCGAGCGGTCGCGCAATCGGGAGACGGGCGGCGCG
Organism: Brevundimonas sp.; assembly: GCF_036399195.1. GTDB lineage: Bacteria > Pseudomonadota > Alphaproteobacteria > Caulobacterales > Caulobacteraceae > Brevundimonas. The sequence continues at coordinate 3,745 of NZ_DASWNO010000140.1, read as the reverse complement.
GGCCTCGGCTTGACGGTGGCCCGGCAGGCGGCGCGGGCCGTCGGCGGCGACGTCTGGCTGACCAACCGGTCGCAAGGCGGACTGGCCGCGCGGCTGGAGCTGCCGCTCGCATCCTGACCGGCGAAGTTACAGTTGATCACGTCATGTTACGCGCCCGGGGTTGATCCCGAGCGTCACCGGTTCCATTGAAAGCGCCAATCAGAAACCGCTTCTCCGGAGACCGCTCTATGACCGTTCGCGTCGCCATCAATGGCTTTGGCCGCATCGGCCGCCTCGTCCTTCGCTCCATCGTCGAGCACGGCCGTCGCGACATCGAGGTGGTGGCGATCAACGACCTCGGCCCCGTCGCCACCAACGCCCACCTGCTGAAGTACGACTCGGTCCACGGGCGGTTCCCCGGCACGGTGGAGAGCGGCGAGGACTGGATCGACGTCGGCCTCGGCAAGATCAAGGTCACGGCCATCCGCAACCCGGAAGAGCTGCCGCACAAGGATCTGAACGTCGACATCGCTTTCGAGTGCACCGGCCTGTTCACGACGAAGGAGAAGGCCTCGGCCCACCTGAAGGCCGGCGCCAAACGAGTGCTGGTCTCGGCCCCCTGCGACGGCGCCGACAAGACCATCGTCTACAAGGTCAACCACGACGTCCTGACCGCCGACGACATCGTCGTCTCCAACGGCTCCTGCACCACCAACGCCCTCGCCCCGGTCGCCAAGGTCCTGCACGACCTGTTCGGCATCGAGCGCGGCTACATGACCACCATCCACAGCTACACCGGCGACCAGCCGACGCTGGATACGATGCACAAGGATCTCTACCGCGGCCGCGCCGCCGCCCTGTCGATGATCCCGACCTCGACCGGCGCCGCCAAGGCGCTCGGCCTGGTGCTGCCGGCGCTGAAGGGCAAGCTGGACGGCTCGTCGATCCGCGTCCCGACCCCGAACGTCTCGGTCGTCGATCTGAAGGTCGTCGCCAGTCGCGAGGTGACGGTCGAAGAGATCAACGCCGCCATCCAGGCCGCCGCCGACGGCCCGATGAAGGGCGTTCTGATGACCACGACCGAGCCGCTGGTCTCGACCGACCTCAACCACGTCTCCGCCTCCTCCACCGCCGCCCTGCCCCAGACCCAGGTCGTCGACGGCAAACTGGCCCGCGTCCTGACCTGGTACGACAACGAATGGGGCTTCGCGACGCGGATGGCGGATACGGCGCTGGTGATGAGCAAGCTGATCAAGGCTTGAAGTCGTGACCCAGTACCGCACCCTCGACGACGCCCCCGACCTCGTCGGCAAAACCGCCCTCGTCCGCGTCGACTTCAACGTCCCGATGGAGGACGGCAAGGTCACCGAGGACACCCGCCTGCGCGTCGCCCTGCCGACGATCGAGAAGCTGCGGGACGCCGGGGCCAAGGTGGCCCTGCTTGCCCACTTCGATCGACCGAAGGGCCAGCGGGTGCCGTCGATGAGCCTGGAGCCGGTGGTCGATGATCTGGAGCACCTGCTCGGCGCCCCCGTACGCTTCGCCAAGGACTGCATCGGCGACGAAGCCAGGACCATGATCACCGACGTCGACGCCGGCGGCGTGGTCCTGCTCGAGAACGTCCGCTTCCACCCCGGCGAGGAGAAGAACGACCCCGCGTTCGCCGCGCAACTGGCCGAACTGGGCGACATCTACGTCAACGACGCCTTCTCCGCCGCCCACCGCGCCCACGCCTCGACCGAGGGTCTGGCCCGCCTGTTGCCCGCCTACGCCGGCGAGTCGATGCGGCGCGAGCTGGACGCGCTGGACGCCGCCTTGGGCAATCCGCGCAAACCCGTGATGGGCATCGTCGGCGGGGCCAAGGTCTCGACCAAGCTGGACCTGCTCAAGAACCTCGTCGGCAAGCTCGACCGCCTCGCCATCGGCGGCGGCATGGCCAACACCTTCCTGTTTGCGCAAGGGATCGACATCGGCGGCTCGTTGGCCGAGCGCGACATGGCGGACACAGCCCGCGAGATCCTGACCGAGGCGGCGGCGAAGGGCTGCGAAATCCTGCTGCCGGTCGATTTCGTCGTGGCGACCGAGGTCAAGCCCGGCGCGCCTTCCCGCCCCGTAGTCGCCGGCCAGCCCCTGTCGGCCGACGACAAGATCCTCGACGCCGGTCCGGCGAGCGTCGCCCGGCTGGTCGACGCCCTGACCGCCTCGAAGACCCTGATCTGGAACGGCCCGCTGGGCGTGTTCGAGGTCCCGCCGTTCGACGTCGCCACCGTGGCGGTCGCCCGCCATGCGGCGGCGCTGGCGAAGGCCGGCGTGCTGACCGCCGTCGGCGGCGGCGGCGACACGGTCGCGGCGCTGCACCACGCGGGCGTGGCGGACGACATGACCTTCGTCTCTACTGCGGGCGGCGCCTTCCTCGAGTGGATGGAGGGCAAGCCGCTGCCGGGGGTCGAGGCGCTGAGGGCGCGCTGACCGCGACTGCCGCTGTAACACGGCGTGACTTCGGCCCGCTCCGGCGTTAAACCACGGAAAAATCACACGGGCTCAGGAGCACTCAAATGGCGCGCATCACGCTGCGACAACTTCTCGATCACGCCGCCGAGCACGGGTACGGCCTGCCGGCCTACAACATCAACAACATGGAACAGGGTCTGGCGATTATGGAGGCGGCCGAGGCCGTCAACGCGCCGGTCATCATCCAGGCCAGCCGCGGTGCCCGCAGCTACGCCAACGACGTGGTCCTCGCCAAGCTGATCGACGCCCTCGCCGAACTGTATCCGCACATCCCGGTCTGCATGCACCAGGACCACGGCAACGGCCCCGCCACCTGCGCCACCGCCATCCAGTACGGCTTCACCTCGGTGATGATGGACGGCTCGCTGGAGGAGGACGCCAAGACCCCCGCCAGCTACGAATACAACGTCGAGGTCACCCGCCGCGTCGTGCAGATGGCTCACTCGTGCGGCGTCTCGGTCGAGGGCGAGCTGGGCGTGCTGGGCTCGCTGGAAACCGGCATGGGCGAGGCCGAGGACGGCCATGGCTTCGAGGGCAAGCTGGATCACTCGGCCCTGCTGACGGACCCGGATCAGGCCGTGGACTTCGTGCGCGAGACCCAGGTCGACGCCCTCGCCATCGCCATGGGCACCAGCCACGGCGCCTATAAATTCAGCCGCCAGCCCGACGGCGACGTGCTGGCAATGAACGTGATCGAGGAAATCCATCGCCGCCTGCCGGACACCCATCTGGTCATGCACGGCTCGTCCTCGGTGCCGCAGGACCTGCAGGACATCATCAACCAGTACGGCGGCCAGATGCCCCAGACCTGGGGCGTGCCGGTCGAGGAAATCCAGCGCGGCATCAGGCACGGCGTGCGCAAGATCAACATCGACACCGACAACCGCATGGCCATGACAGGCGCGATCCGCAAAATCTTGTCCGAGAAGCCCGGCGAGTTCGACCCGCGCGCCTATCTGAAGCCCGCCAAGGAGGCGATGCGCAAACTCTGCCAGGAGCGCTTCGTCCAGTTCGGCTGCGAGGGCATGGCCTCGAAGATCAAGCCGCTGTCCACCGCCCAGATGGCCAAACGCTACGCCTCCGGCGAGCTGAACCCGCAGACCGGCGGCGTGGCCCAGGCGGCCTGAGTCCATCCCCGACCCGGGCTGCTATCCCTCCTCGTCCTTCCGGGGCCGCGAAGCGGAACCCGGAATCCAGGAGATCGGGCTGCGACGCCTGAAGCATCTGTTTGCCTTACCCTGGATTCCGGGTTCTG
>NZ_DASWNO010000139.1:0-1751 GCF_036399195.1 Brevundimonas sp. | reverse complement strand
TCGACCGGGCTGACCGAGGACCTCGGCGCGAGCGCCGCCTTTGTCACCGCGCGGATCGAGCCGACGGAGCGGTTGAGCCTGACCGGGGCGCTGCGCCACGACGCCACCGATGACTTTGGGTCCAAGACGACGGGGCGGGTGTCCGGGGCGTTCGAGCCCGGTCGCGGCCTCGTGCTGTCGGCGGCCTGGGGCACGGGCTTCAAGGCGCCGTCGATCAGCCAGGCGGTGTGCGACTTCTGCTTCTCGGCCGATCCCTTCCCGTCGCTACGGCCCGAGACGGCGGAGGGGTATGAGGCGGCGATCGGCTGGCGTTCGGCGGACGGCCGGATCGAGGGCCGCGCCACGGCCTATCGGCTGACGGTCGAGGATCAGATCACCTACGTCTTCAACCCCGTCACCTTCGATAGCGTCTACGTCAATGTGGCGGAGACGGCGACCGACGGGGTCGAGCTGGAGGGCCGGGCGCGGATCGGGGCGGGCTTCGACTTCAGCCTCGCCTACGGCTGGACCGATGCACGCGACGAGACCACCGGGGCGAGGCTGCTGCGCGTGCCGGAGCATGCGGGCTCGGCGACGCTCGGCTGGACCGGGCGCAAGCTGTCGGCCGCGCTGACGGTGCGGGCCGAGGGGGATCAGGACGACGTGGGCGGGGTGCGCGACAGCTTCGTCGTCGCTCACCTGAACGCGTCGTGGGCGCTGACCGAGGCGGTGACGCTGACGGCGCGGGTCGAGAACCTGACCGACGAGCGGTATCAGCAGGTGTTCGGTTACGGCGAGCCGGGGCGGTCGGCGTATGCGGGGATCAGGCTGCGCTACTGATCCTGCCGCGCAGGGAGCCGGCGCCGGCCGCCGTCGCCGGCTCCAGCTGCAGGGCGGCCCAGTCCAGCGCGGGGGTCGGCGCGTGGGCCGCGGCGACCACGGCCCGCAATTCGGCGGCGCTGGCGACGCTGGCGACCACCGCCGACACTTCCGGCAGCCCCAGCGCATAGGCGAGGGTGGCCTGCATCGGATCGACCCGGGCCTCGGCCAGCCGGCGGCGGATACGCGACAGGGTCGGGGCGTGGCGGTGCATCTCGGGCGGCAGGGCCTCGCCGCTCATGAACAGCCAGCCGTCGGCGAAGACGGAGGAAGCGTGAATGGCGACGTCCAGCGAAGCCAGTTCGGACAGGACGCCGGAGTGCTGGGCCCGCTGGTCCAGCACATTGCATTTCAGCTGCACCACGTCGGGCTGGAACCGGCGCGCCAGCAGGGCCGGGCCGTCCTCGACCGTGGCGCAGAAGCCGATGCGCCGGTAGAGGCCGCGGTCCTTGAGCGCCAGCAGCCGGTCCCACAGGGCGCGGCCCTCGGTACCGGCCAGATCGGCGGCGTTGGAGATCAGCAGGGCGTCGCCGCGCGGCAGGCCGAGCCGCTCCAGCGAGCGGCGCGCGCGGGCCTCGACCCGGTCAACGCCGTCACCGACCGGGACGGTGCAGACCGACACCTGGAAGGGCGAGGGGAAGGGCCAGGCCTGGCCGAGCCAGCGCTCTCCGTCGCCGTCGGGCCGGGTGGCGATCATCGAGACGCCGGAATCCGCGGCGGTCTGGAGCAGGAACCGAAGCGATTCCTCGCGAGCGCCGGCGGGCGCGGGAATGGCCCGCTCGGGCGCATGCACGACAGCCAGAGCCAGTTTGTCGACCGGAGACGGGGCGCGGTTCGGGATCACCGACGGAGTTTGACCGTCAAAGTTTAAGGCGTCCCTTCCAAGACCTTGC
>NZ_DASWNO010000138.1:0-3940 GCF_036399195.1 Brevundimonas sp. | reverse complement strand
GGGTCAGGGACGCCGCAAATCCGGCGGCGTCGCCTCTTCGGTCAGCATCCGGATGGCCTCCTCGACGGTGACCACCTCCTGCGCCTGTGATCCCAGCCGGCGGATCGCCACCTTGCCCTCGGCGGCCTCGTTCTTGCCGACGACGGCGATGACCGGGACCTTGCCGACGGAGTGTTCGCGGACCTTGTAGCCGACCTTCTCGTTGCGCAGATCGATCTCGGTACGCAGCCCCGCCGCCTTGAACTTCGCTGCGACCTCGCGGGCGTAGCCGTCGGCTTCGGACACGATGGTCGCCACCACCGCCTGCGTCGGCGCCAGCCACAGCGGGAAGCCCCCGGCGTAATTCTCGATCATGATGCCGATGAAGCGCTCAAAGCTGCCGAGGATGGCCCGGTGCAGCATGACCGGCCGGTGCTTCTGGCCGTCCTCGCCGATGTACTCCGCGTTCAGCCGCTCGGGCAGGACGTAGTCGAGCTGCAGCGTGCCGCAGGTCCATTCGCGGCCGATGGCGTCCTTGACGACGAAGTCCAGTTTGGGTGCGTAGAAGGCGCCGTCGCCTTCGGCGATGACCGGGTCGACCCCGGCCAGCCGCGCGGCCTCGCCCAGCATGCCCTCGGCCTTGTCCCAGAACTCGTCGGAGCCGGCGCGCACGTCGGGCCGGGTGGCCAGATTGATATAGGCCGTCTCCATGCCGAGGTCGGCGTGAACGATCTTGGTCAGCTCGATGAACCGGCGCGTTTCGTCTACGATCTGGTCCTCGCGGCAGAAGATGTGAGCGTCGTCCTGGGTGAAGCCACGCACCCGCATCAGGCCGTGCAGAGCGCCTGAGGGCTCATAGCGGTGGCAGGCCCCGAACTCGGCCATGCGCAGCGGCAGCTCGCGGTAGGACCGCTGGCCGATGCCGAAAATCTGGACGTGGCCGGGGCAGTTCATCGGCTTGAGGGACAGGGTCTCGCCCTCGACCGTCTCGCACACGAACATGTTGGGCCGGTATTTCTCCCAGTGGCCGGACGCTTCCCAGAACTTCCGGTCCAGCACCTGCGGCGTCTTCACCTCGACATAGCCGGCGGCGTCGAGGCGGCGGCGCATATAGGCCTCGATGACCTGCCACAGCACCCAGCCCTTGGGGTGCCAGAAGACCATGCCCCGGCCCTCTTCCTGCATATGGAAGAGCTCCATGGCGCGGCCGATCTTGCGGTGGTCGCGCTTCTCGGCCTCCTCGACGCGCAGCAGATAGGCGTCGAGATCGTCCTTGGTGGCCCAGGCGGTCGCATAGATGCGCTGCAGCTGCGGATTGCGGTGGTCGCCGCGCCAGTAGGCCCCGGCCAGCTTGGTCAGCTTGAAGGCCTTGCCCACGAACTTGGTCGACGGGAAGTGCGGCCCCCGGCACAGGTCCAGCCAACCGCCGGAGCGGTAGACCGTGATTTCCTCCGTGCCCGGCAGATCGCGGATCAACTCGGCCTTGAAGGTCTCGCCGACGCTCTCGAAATGCCTGATCGCGTCGTCTCGGTCCCAGACCTCGCGGATCAGCCTTTCGTCGCGATCGACGATCTCGGCCATCTTCTTCTCGATGGCGGAGAAGTCGTCGGTAGAGAACGGCTCTTCCCGGTAGAAGTCGTAATAGAATCCGTCGTCGATGGCCGGGCCGATGGTTACCTGGGTGCCGGGGAACAGCTCCTGCACCGCCTGGGCCAGCACGTGGGCGGCGTCGTGGCGGATGGTCTCCAGCGCCTCGGGATCGTCGCGCATGATCAGGCGGAAGGCGCCGCCGCTCTCGAGCGGGCGGTCGAGGTCCCACTGCCTGCCGTTGATCTCGGCCAGGGCCGCGCGCTTGGCCAGCGACGGCGAGATGGAGGCGGCGACCTCGCGGCCCGTGGAGCCGTCCGGGTATTCACGGCTGGCGCCGTCGGGGAATTTCAGTTCGATCATCGTTTCGTCTTTGCAGGCGGCGGAACCGGGTCATAGCCCGATTTGCCGAGAGGATGGCATTTGCAGAGGCGCCGGACGGTGAGCCATCCCCCCTTCACCGGACCATGCTGGATCAGCGCGTCCCGGCCGTAGTCGGAGCAGGTCGGCAGGAACCGGCACTGCTGTCCGATCAGGGGCGACAGCGTCAGCTTATAGCCGCGATGGGCCAGCCGGACGCCGCGTTCGTAGAGATTACCGCCGGGAGCCATGTAGCCGCGCTTATCCCCCGCGGAGCGCGCGGGGGCAACACGGCCTCAAGCAGCGAAGCGGCAGGCCGACGACAAGCCGCTCAGGCCGCGCCGGCTAAACTAGTTCGGGCAGCGGGCCGTTTGCGCTCGAGCGCCTGCCGCATTGCGTCGACAGCGGCCTCGATGGCGACCATGGTCGAGGCGTGGCGGGCGGGGTAGTCGGCGACCTGCTTCAACGCCTGAAGGCCTTCGAAGCGGCCGGTAGGGCCTTCTCCACCGGCCTTGAACATGTCAGACATGGCGTCCCGGGCGGCGGTCAGTTCCTCAAGTGATGCTCCGACGATACTCTCGCCGAGCACGCCGGCGGCGGCCTGGCCGAGGGCGCACGCCTTCACGTCCTGGGCGAACGATGCGACGCGTCCCGAGGCGTCCAGGGCTACGTCGATGACGGCTTTCGAGCCGCACAGTTTCGCCACGCGCTCGCCTGTGCCGTCAGGCGCAGCCAGGCGCCCGCTGTGCGGCAGGTTGGCCGCCAGCTTGAGAATGCGCGCGCTGTAGAGCTCGTCGATCATGGACGAAATATAGGCGATCAGCCGCCCTGGAGCGAGCCCCACGTCCGGGCCTGATCGACACCGACGGCGCCGGCACGCTCGCGCAGCCAGGCCAGATTGCTGTCAGCGGCGTCCGGCGGAAGGTCGCGGCGGAGCAACTGCTCGGCCTCGCCCATCTTCCCGGTCAGACCCAGCACCATGGCCAGGTTCAGCCGCACCTTCAGCGAGGCGCCCGGCTGCGACGCGGCCCGCCGCAGCAGAGGTTCGGCCGATGCGGTGTCGCCCCGGGTCATGGCGGACATGGCCATGTTCGTCAGCACGTCCGGATTATCGGGCGAGATCGCCAGCGCCTGAGCCCAGGCCGCGCTCGCGTCCTGCGGCCGGCGGACCTGTTCGTAGGCGGCGCCAAGCAGGGACCACGCGCGCCAGTCTCCGGGACGGGCGTCGCGGGCCTGCTCAAGCGCCGCTATGCCGTAGAAGGCCTGGCCGCGGGCGATGTGGGCCCGACCCGCCTCCAGCATCGCCTCGACGTTGGCCGGCTGGACCATCAGCACCTTGCCGGCCATCTCCGCGGCCTGATCGAACCGACCGAGTTCCCGCAGCGCGACCGCAGCCTTGACCCCCGCGATGGGGTCCATCGGATTTATTTCGGCCTGCTCGGTCCAGAAAATCTGGCGCGCGAGAGGATCCGCGCGGTCGTAGGCGGCGCGCACGTCGGCCGTGGCAGGCTGGCGGGTGCGGGGCGCGTTCGCCGCGGTCTGCGCCGGGGCGGTCTGGACAAGGGCGATCGCGGGAGCGGCCGAGGCTCCGAGCAGCAGGGCGGTTGCGATAAGGGCGGTCGTGCGCGACATGGACAGGCGCTCCGGAAGGTTCGGCGTCGAGAATCGGTCCTTCGCGTCAATCCTTGGTTAAGATCGGCCCGTTCGGGCCGGAAAGGCCGTCCATGTCCGCCCTTCATCCCGATCTGCTCACGACAGACGCCGCCGGCGCCGTGCCGGTGCGCTTCGTCGGCCCCGCCGGTGAGATCGAGCCTGGGCTGCGGCCGTGGGCGGAGGCCAACGGCTTCAAGGGCAAGCCGGGCCAGCTTCTGGTTGCGCCCAACGCGGACGGCGGGGTGGCGGCGGTGCTGGTCGGCACGGGCGAGACCTTTGATCCGATGACCGCGCGATCCTTGCCGGCGCGCCTGCCCTCCGGCCTGTACCGGCTGGAGGCCGAGCTCGAGCACGCGGGAAC